>JAYTGY010000043.1:0-8967 GCA_043733065.1 Ferruginibacter sp. | reverse complement strand
AGTTGCCCAGGGTTTTCCATATTTGTTGCAGGTTTTGTAAACTGATCTTGCATCTGCATCAAACCACGCAAAAGCTGTAGATTTCTTTCTTCCTCTTGGCGCATGGCTTCACGTTTTGCATCAGGCAAACTTTCATAGTATGTTACTTGCTGCTCCATATCCTTCTTTACTGCATTGCCAATTTTAGTAGCCAAGGTTGTGTCACCAGCTTTGTAAGCCGCCAATACCATTTGTAACGAAAACTGATTTTGCTGTTGCCCTCTACTCGCCATTCCGTAAGGCATATTTCTTTCCAAAATACCATCATCGCATTTGTGCAATAATTTCTTTGCGTCGTCTTTTTTATTATTATCTGCAAGGTTGCCCGCCGCTTGTGCGTATGCCAAACGAATGCTATTTAAATGTCTTCTATTTTCTTCATCAAAATAAACACCCTGCTTTCCTGCACCACCAAATACAAATTTGTTCATCATTACATCCATTACTCTTTCTTTGTTTACATCGCCATTTGCTACAGGTACAAGTCTATACGAAAGCCCATCTTGGCGTAAGTATTGCTGAAAACCAAGTTCACCATAAGGAGAAGTAAAATAAATAGGGCGCTTCCATTTGTTGGCAGCAATTACATTTAGTATAGCCGCATCATTTTTATACAAATAGTTTTTAGGTATATCAAATTGCATTTCGCTTACTACAGAGTCAGTTGCATTTACTGTACCATTTTGTTTTACCAAAGCAATATCTACAGGTACACTTACTTTTTTACTTGGAAAAACATTCATCATACTGCCATCTCTGCCTTGCTCCATTTTTGCAGGATCATCGCTACCTGCATAATCTTTCATCATCGTATATAAATCCATATACTTTGTAGCATCTACACCAGGCTTTGGTGCATTGTACACCACATCTCTATTAGATCCTCTAATTTGCTCTGGTGTCCATATCACATCTACAGAATCGCTCTCATTAACTTTATAACGTAATTGATTTATGTACCAATCTGTACCCAACAAACTCGTGTTCATCACACGTATATCCGGACGCACACCAAGCACTTCTTGCGCATACCAAAGTGGATAAGTATCGTTATCGCCAAACGTAAATAAAATGGCATTTGGTGCACAACTTTCTAAATAATCTTTTGCTAAATCTGGTGCCATTGTTTTTTGGCTTCTGTCATGGTCGTCCCACTCTTGGTTGGCCATAATAACTGGCACAGCAAGTGTACAAATTATTCCTGCCGCTATTGCTGCATTGCGACTGTTTTTCAAAGCCATCATTAACCAATCTTTTACCATCAACACTCCCAAACCAATCCAAATGGCAAATACATAAAACGATCCCACAAATGCATAATCTCTTTCACGAGGTTGGTTACCCGCCATATTTAAATACAACGAAATAGCTATTCCAGTAAAAAAGAAAAATAATCCAACCACCAAAGCATCTCTTTTATCATTTTTTATTTGATAAACCAATCCAAGTATGCCAAGTATAAAAGGCAACAAATACAATTTATTATTAGCCTTATTATTGATTAAAGTATCTGGTAATTTACTTTGGTCGCCAAGACGCATACTATCAAAAAATCCTATACCTGTTTTCCAGTTGCCATCACGTACATTACTCATGTATGCGCCTTGAACATCATTTTGTTTTCCTGCAAAGTTCCACATAAAATAACGGAAGTACATCCAGTTCATTTGGTAGTTTACAAAGAAGCTAATGTTCTCACCCATTGTAGGCGCACGTTCGTAAGTGCCATCTTTATTTTTTCCTATACCAGCAAAATCTGCATAATAATCTGCACGCCCTTGGTCATTGCTTTGGTCCCACATACGTGGAAACAAGTGCTGGTCTTCTGGCGCATAAACATACTGTACTTTTTTACCTTCCTTTACATATTTGCCTTCGCCTTTTATGTAAGTATCTGTTACTTTACTGTCTTGTATTTGTGCCGTAAAATCTTGCCCAAACAAAATTGGCCAATCACCATATTGTTCACGACTTACATAGCTCATCAAGTTTACAGGGTTATCCACCTCGTTCATATCTACCGCTACATTTGCATTACTTCTTACCAATGTTGTAGAGTAAGATGCAAAACAACCAAGTACTATAAATGCAAAACACCACACTCCAAGTTTTAGTAAATTCCAATTTTTTTGCTTGGCAATTCTCAACCCAAACCAACTAATACCAGCAAGCATTAAAAAGAAAAATGCAAACCCAGAAAAATAGGGAAGCCCAAAACTATTTACAAAAAGAATATCAAAACTACCTGCACCCTTTACCGTCCATTGTATTAATGCTTTTTGTGCAAGACCAGTAATAACAATACTCACAAAAAATGCCAACCATGTTTTTGCAGATGTAACCGTATAGCGCTTAAAAAAGTAAATCATCGTAATCGCAGGAATTATTAGAAGGTTCAGCAAATGCACACCTATCGATAATCCCATCAAGAAAAATATTACAACAATATATCTATCCGCTTTTGTAAAATGTCCGTTTATGCCAGCAGCTTGCTCAGCAGTTACATCATTTTCCCATTTAAGCATTAGCCAAAAAAGCAATGCCGTAAAAAAAGAGGACAATGCATATACTTCACCTTCTACAGCATCGTACCAAAAAGTATCAGAAAAAGTATAAGCCAATGCACCAACCACACCAGCTGCAATAATAGCAGCAATTTTACCGCCATCTAATTCTTCACCAGCTTTGGTTACTAATTTTTTTGCAAAATGTGTTATTGTCCAAAACAAAAACAAAATCGTAAATCCGCTAGATAAAGCACTCATTAAGTTAATACCCGTAGCTGCATTTTCTGGGCCAAATGGCGCCATAAATAATCTGCCAATTAATACGAAAAAAGGCGCTCCAGGCGAGTGAGGTACTTGCAGTTTGAATGCACTAGATGCAAACTCACCACAGTCCCACAGACTGCCGTTTTTTTCCATAGTTAAAATATACACGCTACATGCAATGATGCACACTAGCCAGCCCGTAATGTTGTTGATGCGTTTATAGCTCATATTATTGTCAGTTATTATGGTCGCAAATATAGGGATGTTTGCCCGTGAGCGGAAGCCACTAATCATTTTTTGTAAATATTTTTAGATTGGGTGTTGTTTTTTGTCCAAGCAAAGAAGAAGCTATGGTCAGTCCCGAAGTTTCGGGATTGTGTCACTCACTTGTACGGCATACCTATATTCATCATTTATTATGCATTAGATTGATTATTGGAACACGGATGACACGGATTGGATGGATCTAAAAAGGATTTTTTTGCTAAGCAAAAAACTAAATCCATATTTTCTTATCCGTAAAAATCCTTTCAATCCGTGTCATCCGTGTTCCATTTTTTCATTTTCCATTATCTTCGCCCCAATGAAAAAAGCCTTCATACAACTACATATTGCTGTTTTTTTAGCAGGTTTCACGGCAGTGCTCGGCAGGCTAATAATGCTAAACGAAGGCTTACTCGTTTGGTACAGACTTCTCATTACTGTTTTGGTATTAGCAGCTATTCTATTCTATAAAAAAGAATTTGTAAAACAAACGCCAAAAAACATGTTACGTATGGCGGGAGTTGGCGGTATTATTGCCTTTCATTGGGTTACTTTTTACGGAGCAGTAAAGTTTGGTAATATTTCAGTAGCATTGGTTTGCCTATCATCAGCAGGGTTTTTCTCTGCATTATTAGAGCCTATTATTTTGCGTAAAAAAATAATTATACCCGAGCTTTTACTCGGTTTAATGGCCATAGTGGGAATTTATATTATTTTCGATTTTCATCCGCAATATAAAGTAGGTATTTTGTATGGTTTATTAGCTGCATTGGGAGCAGCCATATTTCCCATTTTTAATAAACAGTTGGTAAAAGAATTTTCGCCACGCATACTTACTTTGTATGAATTGGGCGGTGGTTTTTTAATATTAACCATATTACTTCCTTTTTATTTGAAAGCTAGCCCCGCAAGTTATTTCATTCCCACATGGTCAGATGCTGGGTGGTTGCTTATTTTAGCAGTCGTTTGCACCGTGTTGTGCTTTGATTTACAATTAAAAGCATTGCAAAAGATTTCGGCATTTACTTGTAATTTAATGTATAACCTAGAGCCAGTGTATGGCATCATCTTAGCATTTATCTTTTTCGGCGAAGGAAAAATGTTTAAAAACGAATTTTACATTGGCGTAATACTGATAATGTTGGCGTTGTTTTTACAAGTTATGCGATTAAGGCGGCAATTTGTGGTTGAAAAAGTATAGGATTTTAAGCTGTTTTGTACTTAAATTTGCCCTATTTACTGCGTTATACACAGATGTTTAAAAAATAATTGAAAATCATCCCGCTATTATAAATAAATTTCATTACTTTTGCCGTCCAAAAATAAAGGACATGGCAAGAGTATGTGAACTTACAGGAAAGAGACCAATTGTTGGTAACAAGGTTTCTCATTCAAATATTAAAACAAAGCGCAGGTTTTTACCAAACTTACAAACCAAGCGTTATTTTATTGCAGAAGAAGATAAGTGGGTAGTTATGAAACTATCTTCAGAAGCTATTCGTACCATCAATAAAAATGGTTTGTATGCAACAGTGAAAGCTATGCGTGCAGCGGGTTCAAAAATCTAGTAAATAATTTAATACGAAGATTAGAAATTTTTAAAATTTTTATTTTCAAATTTAACAAACAATAACAATGGCAAAGAAAGGCAACAGAGTACAGGTTATTATGGAGTGTACAGAGCATAAAGCAAGCGGGAAACCGGGTACAAGTCGTTATATAACTACTAAAAACAAAAAGAATACAACAGAGCGTTTGGAGTTAAAGAAATTTAATGCCATCCTTAAAAAAGTAACTGTTCATAAAGAAATTAAGTAGTCGATTGGTTAGTTGATTCAACTAAAATAACCGTACAATCAATACTATTAAAATTATAAATAAAATATCATGGCAAAAGCAGCATCAAAAAACTCGAAAATTAAAGATAGTAAGGCCGCACAAGACGCAAAAAACTGGACAAAATTAATTCGTACAGTTCGTAGCGAAAAAACTGGCGCTTATTCTTTTAAAGAATCTATCGTTCATAAAGATAAAGTAATGGACGTTCTAGCTAAGTAATATCTAGCTACTAAATTTTTATAAAAAGCTGTTTCAATTTTATTGGAATGGCTTTTTTGTTTTAGGCTTTCACGAATGCAGGAATTAAAAAGCCACGAATCACACTTATTTTCACGAATTGCTCTCTTTATTCGTGTTTCTTTGTGTAATTCGTGGCAAAAAAATATGAAAAACTTATTTCCTCCCTGGATAAATTTTCAATGCTTCTTTCAAACATTCCGCAGCAGCAATAATAGATTCTACATTTAACACATATGCCATACGCACTTCATCTTTTCCTAAACCTGGCGTAGCATAAAAACCAGTAGCTGGTGCCATCATTACAGTACTGCCATTATAAGAAAATTCTTCTAGCAACCATTGGCAAAATTTATCGCTATCGTCTATCGGTAATTTTGCCATAGCATAAAAAGCGCCACCTGGGTTGGGGCAAAATACACCATCAATTTCATTGAGCAATTTTACTAGGGTATCTCTACGAAGTTTATATTCTGCTTTTGTAGTATCAAAATAATTATCTGGTAAATCTACAGCTGCTTCGCCCAATACTTGTGCGTAAAACGGCGGACTTAATCTGCACTGTGCAAATTTCATTGCTGCATTTAACACTTCCTTATTTTTTGTTACAAATGCGCCAATTCTCCCACCACATGCGCTGTAGCGTTTACTTATCGTATCCATCAAAATCACATGTTGCTCTGCACCTTTTAAATGCATGGCACTTGTATGTGTGCCTTCATAGCAAAATTCACGATATGCTTCATCCGCAAATAAAAACAAGTTGTGTTTTATTACAATTTCTTTTAAGGTTTCCATTTCGGCAGCGCTGTATAAATAACCAGTTGGATTGTTTGGGTTGCAAACCACAATGGCTTTTGTTTTTGAAGTAATAGCTTTTTCAAAATCCTCTATTGGAGGTAAAGCAAAACCAGTTTCTATTTTACTGCCAATGGGCACAACTTTTACATCAGCCTGCACAGCAAAGCCATTATAATTGGCATAAAATGGTTCTGGTATTATTACTTCATCTCCAGCATCTAAGCATGCCATAAAACCAAATGATATGGCTTCACTTCCACCAGTGGTTACAATAATTTCTTCTGATGTTACATCTATATTATTTTTAGCATAATACTGAACTAATTTTTTTCTGTAGCTTTCATTACCTGCGCTATGGCTGTAAGCGAGCACATGCACATCACAATTTTTTACAGCATCTATACAAGTTTGTGGCGTTACAATATCTGGTTGCCCAATATTTAAATGATACACTTTTGTACCTCTTTTTTTTGCAGCTTCGGCAAATGGAACCAACTTACGTATAGGCGATGCTGGCATGTGAATGCCACGGTTACTTATTTTTAGCATAGAGCAAAGATAAGATAACATTTATTTTACTGCAACAACCCTGCTGCCCAATCTAAAGAATATTTGGCATTTATTAATTTTACTTGTAATTCAATAATTTTTTGTTGCATTTCCAATACTTTATTTTCTCTTGTATTTACCAAAAACAAACTGCTTTCTCCGTTATTAAAGCGAAGCGTTTCGTTTCTTAGTAAGCTATTGTAATTTTTAAAAGCTTCATCTGTCATTTGCAATTGTTTTTGTAGTGCAAAAAATTGATTGTAATAATCTTTAATTTTGTTTTCTGTTTCCTGTTTTTTTTGCTTTAACTCTAAAGTGGATTCTTCAATTTTTAATTTAGCTAAACGATATTCGCCTCGCCCTTCTCTACATCGCAAAGGTATTTTTATATCTATTCCCCATCGGTTATTATTTTCTAATAATGCGCCACTAAAATTTTTTAAAGCATAATAATCTTTATTTAAAATATTTCCTTTTAGGTTTATGGTCGGTAATAAATTTTGAAATTTCAATTTTTTATCTACTTGCAAAATATTTATTTTAAATTGATATTGCTGTAGCAAAGGGTTTTCTACATTACTAATTTGTAATAAATTTATTAATGTCTTTGTGGTTGAATTGATGCTAAACATCATTGTATCAGGTATTACATCTGTAGCAATATTTTGCGGTAATCCTTTTTCATTCCAAATAAAATTATTTATATCTAATATCGCACTTGTTAATTTAATGGAAGCATCTGCTTGTAGTAATTCAAAATTTTGCAATTGCGTAAATGCTTCAACGGTATCCATCAAAGCTCTCTCACCATTAGCGTTTAGCGTTTTTACCAATCGTAATCTATCATCGCTTACTTGCACATAACGGCTATAGATATTATACAGTTTATATGCACCTACCCATTGGTAGTAGCTTACAAATGATTCTAGCAATAGATCATTCATCAATGCTTTTTGCTGCGCAGTATTCATTTGTACGGCTATTTTTACTTGTTGTAAAAATGCCCTGCGTTTGTCTATCATCAATCCCTTTGCCAGTGGTATTTCTACTCCTAAATAACTACTTCTCCCACTTGATATTTCGCTATTTAAAAATTGTCCATTATTATTTTCTATACCAGTTTTTATATCGCCTATTGGCAAAGGCACTTTTAATTCCGCATTATTGTAAGCATAATAATTTTTACTGTCAAACGTTTTATTAGTTGTTTCAACATCTATTGTAGGGTCAAATGCCCCTTTGGCAGTAAGTAAACTTGCATAGGCTTTTTCTATTTGTATGCCAGCTACTTTTGCAAGTGGATGATGCGTTTTTACTTTTTTAATAAAATCATCTATCGTTAATACTTTTTCATTTTGTGCAAACGAAATTGTAAAAAATAATAACGAGCAAAATATGGAAATTATTTTTTTCATTATTTCTTTACTATATTTTTATTTTGTTCTTTGTGTTGATAATACTCAGGTGGAAATCCATTTATATGTCTCCACAATTCATAATACACTCGTACATCTTTTAAAAGTGCTATGCCTTGTGCACCTGCACCCATCCGAAGACTTTGTGGCCAAGGTTTTTCATTTTTGTCTTCTATTACCAGTACTCTAAATTTTCCGTTACTGCTCACATTGGTTTCCAAGGCACTTACTACACCGCCAAAAGTACCAAAGCTATTTTGAGGCCACCCACTAAATACGATTGCAGGAATACCATCAAAAACAAATCGTACTTTTTGCCCTTTGCTTACAAGCGGCAAGTCCATTGGCTCTATAAACATTTCTACTGCATAATCTATATTATCTGGTACTATTTCAGTTATCATGTCGCCTTCTTTTAGCAACTCTCCAATACCAGCTTTTTTAGCTTTGGTTATTTGCCCACTTTGTGGGGCTGTTACATAGTAAAGTTTGTTGCGCATATCATAATTGCTATAACTGTTTTGCAATTTACTTATGTCAGCCTCTGTAGATGCTACGTTTGAGAGCGAACCAAAACGATCTCCTTCTGCTTTAGAAATTTTATCATTGTAATCCATCGTCGCAATATTTTGCTCTATGCGTAGGTTTATCAACTCCTGTTTACTTTGTGCCAATTTATTTTCGGCACTATTCTTTTTCGCTATTCCATTTTGATAATTCACTTTTCTTTTCTCATAATCCACCAAAGAAATGGCACCACTATCCAGCATTATTTTACCTGCATCTATTTGTCTTTTATATACACCCAATTCATTGTTTACGGCTATTACATCCATTTCTTCGCTGTTTACTTTTAGCTGTTGCTGTTGTATTTTATTATCTAATGATGATAATTTTAAATCTCTACCTTCTGCAAGTATAGTTGTTTGCGTTTGTGCAGTAGCGGCCTTGCTTTCATACCCCGATGCGCTATTTTGTTTGGCGATTATTTGTTGTTGCGTGCGCTGCAATAATTGTGGGTCAAAATATTCTGGTTTTACTTCTCCCAATTG
>JAYTGY010000042.1:0-3519 GCA_043733065.1 Ferruginibacter sp. | reverse complement strand
CGTTAACCATTATTATTGTATTTGTTTTATATAAGGTTATGAATTTTTTTGAGCGACAATTTTAAAAAATAAAAGCCACGAATGACACTAATGAACACTATTAAAAACCATTCGTGAAAATTCGTGCCATTTGTGGCAAAAAAAATAGCCACCAATAACACCAATAAACACCAATGAAAACCATTCGTGCCTTATTCGTGCCATTAGTAGCAAAAAAAAAATCTATCAGCCATAAGCCGGATTCTGTTTTTATTGCAAGTTCATTGCAACAAAGGCCATCATTTATCTTGCTGCAACATTACTGTTACAATCTTGCTGCCTACCCTCCTCTACGTATGCCTAAGCATACCGCAAACGAGCCGCCCGCTTCACTTTCGTGAGCAGAGGTATATGTGGCATTACAGCATACAAAGTTTACCCATCCCGCAGGTTACCATGCGGGATTGTGAGCCCTTACCTCACATTTTCACCCTTACCCTACTTGCGTATGGCGGTTATTTTCTGTGGCACTTTTTCTTGTTATACGCCATGCTTCGACAAGCTCAGCATGACAGATAACAGCCGGCCGTTAACCGGTATATTGCCCTGTGCTGTCCGGACTTTCCTCCTCGCATAAATGCAAAGCGATAGCCGACTGATAGAAATACAAAAATAAGTTTGTTTTATTTTATTTGCACAAATGCTTTGGGGCTTTGAACATATACCATTAATAAACATTTGTCCGCTGCCCGCCTCCAATCTTTTTTTGTCCGCCAAGGGGCGGACAAAAAAAGGATTTCCGTCTAAGCAGCGCAGCCCTTCATCTTTATATCTTTAATCAACAATAATTCAAACCCATTTACATTTATAGTTATGAATTTTACACTCAAAACCAACCCAAATATCACTTTACAAAAAATTATAAATCAAAATATCCACGCCTAACGCAACAAAGCCATTTTCCCCTATCTTTGCACACTTGTAAAAAAAAATTAACAACGCTTATAATTTAAAGATTTTTAACATGAAATTGAAAGGTTTAGTTTGGTTTTTCACCATTGCACTTATTCTCATATCTCTTTGGGAACTTTCTTACACTTGGGTGGTGCACAACTACGAAGGAAACGTAAAAGCTCAAGCTACAAAGCTTGTAAAAAATCAAACAGCAGGAAAATCTGTAGATGAAGCCGATGCTATTGTAAAAGCAAAAACGCTTCGCATTTTAGATAGTACAAAAGAAAAAGAAATTTTTCCAATATTTGGTACTACTTACCAAAAGTGTAAAGAATACGAATTAAACCTTGGTTTAGATTTACAAGGCGGTATGAGTGTAACAATGGATGTGAGTTTGGAAAAGTTGTTACAATCCTTGAGCAACAATCCTAAAGACCTTGCATTAGCAAAAGCTTTGCAAACAGCAAGAGCCGAAAAGCTTACTGCTGAAGGAAATTTTGTAGATCTTTTTAGTAAAAACTTTATTGCTCAAAATGGTGCTGGCAAATTATCTGGTTTATTCTCTGGTCCAAATAAAGATGTAAAAATTAACGATGATGATGCTGCCGTTACAAGCAAATTAAAAGAAATAGCAAAAGGTGCAATCAATCAAACATATAAAATTCTTCAAAAAAGAATTGATAAGTTTGGTGTGGCTCAACCAAATCTAAATTTAGATTTAAATAAGGGTGTAATAAATGTGGAACTTGCTGGCGTTACCAATGCTCAAAGAGTTCGTGATATTTTAACAACTTCTGCTAATCTACAATTTTGGAGTGTGGTAATGTTAAAAGACCAAGCATTTCAAAAATCATTTTTTGATGCAGACAAAGCATTGGCAAAATTCTTAAAAGCCGATACCGCTACAAACCTTACTGCTGCTGAAAAAGCAAAGAGAGACTCTTTAACTACTGGCGTTATTACTTCTATAATGGGATTACCAGTAGATCAAAAAACTGGTCAATTGGCTAATGGTGGCGATATTGGTATCATTGGAACAATTGCTTCAAAAGATACGTTTCTTTTAAATTCATACATTAACAATCCAGTATTTGCAAATGCACTTGGCAACAATGTCAAATTAATGTACGGTGTAGAAGAAAAAGGAAAAGGCGGTTCTTACTTTCAAGTATATGCACTAGAAAAAGTAAATGGTTCGGATAAAGCACCTTTGGAAGGTGATGGTGTAGCAGAATCAAGTCAGAGTTATGATGAAAAGGGACAACCATCTATAAAAATGCAAATGACAGCCGCAGGTTCTCGTACTTGGGCTAATCTTACAGAAAAAAACAACCAACGTTTTGTAGCAATATCTTTAGATGATGTAGTGTATTCTGCTCCTAAAGTAAATGGTAAAATAGAAGGTGGTAACACAGAAATATCTGGAAACTTTACAGTAGAAGCTGCACAAGATTTAGCCAATGTATTAAAATCTGGTAAACTTGATGCTCCACCAAAAATTGTGCAAGAGCAAATTGTAGGTGCTACTATTGGTCAAGAAGGTTTAATTGGTGGTAGAAATGCATTCATCATTTCCTTCTTAGTAATTTTTGGATTAATGTTGTTGTATTATAATACTGGCGGTTGGGTTGCTAATATTGCTTTGATATTAAACTTGCTTTTCACTATTGGTGTATTGGCTATGTTTGGTTTTACACTTACTGCTGCGGGTATTGCAGGTTTAGTACTTACTATTGGTTTAGCGGTGGATACCAACGTTATTATTTTTGAAAGAATAAAAGAAGAACTTACTAAAGGAAAAGCATATCCAGCAGCTATTAGCGAAGGTTATCGCCGTTCGCTTGCTCCAGTATTAGATGCGCATATTACATCTTTACTTACAGCATTTATATTATTGTATTTTGGTCTTGGTCCTGTATTGGGCTTTGCTACTACACAAATCATTGGTATTTTATTATCATTGTTCTGTGGTATTTTGGTTTCAAGATTAATTACAGATTTACGTACAGATAAGAGTCATCACTTTAATTATTTTACCAATCTTTCTCGTAAAATTTTTCAGCATGCAAGCTATAAGTTTATTGAGAAAAGAAAGATTGCTTATGTAATATCTGCAATTGTTTTATCACTTGGTGTTGCATCTTTCTTCCATGGTTTTAACGAAGGTGTGGAGTTTAAAGGAGGAAGAAGTTACACAGTTCAGTTTGATAAAAACCTTGCTAATGCTGATGTACAAGATGAACTTGCAAAATCATTTGGAGGAGCATTTCCAGTTATAAAAACAGTTGGAGATCGTAGGCATTTAAACATTACAACATCTTATTTAATTGGTCAAGAAAATAAAGATGCTGAAGTACAAACCAAATTGTTTGAAGGTTTAAATAAAGTATTACCAGCTGGAACAACCTATGAGCAATTTGTAAAAAACAATGTTCAAAGTACAACTACAGTACAACCATCTATATCAGATGACTTAAAGCGTGGTGCTATTAAAGCAACCATCTTTGCTATGTTGGCTATTTTCATTTACATCTTCATTCGTTTCCGTGATTGGAGATATTCTGCAGGTACGATTGTTACATTAAT
>JAYTGY010000041.1:0-13411 GCA_043733065.1 Ferruginibacter sp. | reverse complement strand
AGAACAATTGCCACAGATTTATCCAACAATTTTGAAGTAACGAGTTTTGATATTAGCGAAAGCAATTTGGCTATATTAAAAACCAATACAAAAATAAATACTGTGATAGCCAATTTATCGGCTTACGAAAATTATGCAACCATGCTTACCAATTTTGATATGGTGGTATGTGCAGTGCCGGGTTTTATGGGTTACAAAGCCTTGGAAGCAATCATTAATGCAGGAAAAAATGTAGCAGATATTTCCTTCTTCCCCGAAGATGGCTTGCAACTAGATGCGCTTGCAAAAGAAAAAAATGTAACAGCTATTATAGATTGTGGTGTGGCACCGGGCATGAGTAATTTAATATTAGGCTACTACAATGCACAAATGAAAATAGATAGTTTTGAATGCATGGTGGGTGGGCTTCCTAAAAAAAGAGTAAAACCTTTTGAATACAAAGCGCCGTTTTCGCCAATAGATGTAATAGAAGAATACACACGCCCTGCAAGGTATGTAGAGAATGGGCATATAGTTACCAAACCAGCATTAAGCGATGCAGAATTAATTAATTTTGAATACGCAGGCACATTAGAATCTTTTAACACCGATGGGCTTCGTAGCATTTTATATACCATGAAGCATATACCAGATATGAAAGAAAAAACACTTCGTTATCCTGGGCATATTGCACTCATACAATCATTAAAACAAGCAGGTTTTTTTAATGAAGAAGAGATACATGTAAAAGGAAAAGCTGTTAGGCCACTAGATGTAACTACTGCACTTTTATTTGATCAATGGAAACTTGTAGCAGATGAAGCTGAGTTTACCATTATGAAAATAATTATAAAAGGCGAGGGAAAAAAGATTGACTATTTGTTGTATGATGAATTTGATGTGGGCACACAAACAGCTTCTATGAGCCGCACTACAGGCTATGCATGCAATGCGTTTGCCAATTTGATTGCTAATAAAATGTTTGAAGAAAAAGGAGTTTTTCCGCCAGAGTTGGTTGGGAAACATGCTGCCTGTTTTGACTTTGTAATGGCATATTTGAAAGAGAGAAATGTAAATTATGTAAAAACAGTATCCTAATTTATTTTATAATTTCATTACCAAACTGGTTCCCTATTTTTGCAACCACATTTAAAACATTATGAGAAATAAAATTATACTTATTGTACTAGGACTTTTAGTTGGCGTTTTTATTTATAAATCATGCAAGCCAGAAGATACAACGCCAGACGAGCCTGAAATACCGACTTTATCTTCTGCTGTAAAAGTAATACCATACAGCATCATTTCGCAATACCCACACGATACAGCAAGTTATACCGAAGGCTTAGAATTTTATAAAGGTAAACTGTATGAGAGTGGTGGCGATTTTAAAAATTCATTATTGCAATTCGGGGATGCAAAAACTGGCAAGATTGACAAGACCCACAAAATGGGTACCGATAAAATTTTTGGCGAGGGCATTACCATTTTAAATGATAAATTATATCAACTGACTTGGCGAACAAATAATGTATTTGTATATGACCCAAAAGACATTACCAAAGTGATACAACAATTTACTTGGCCATACGAAGGTTGGGGAATGACGAATAATGGAACCGATTTAATTATTACAACTGGTGGTACGGATTTGTATTTTGTAGATCCTGCAACTTTTAAAGTAAAAAATGCAGTACACATTCATGATAACTCTGGACCAATAGAAAGTGTAAACGAATTGGAATATGTGGACGGTTTTGTATGGGGCAATGTTTACCAAACAAAAGACATTTTAAAAATAAATCCGCAAAGTGGTGAAGTAGTAGGTAAAATGAATTTTGATAATTTGCTAGACTCCAAAGATGCTATTGGTACAAGAGCCGAATTTATGAATGGCATTGCTTATGATAGTACATCTAAAACATTTTTTATAACTGGAAAAAGATGGCCAAAGATTTATGAGATGAGGGTGAATTAGTATTTGAAAATTCTATAGATTAAAATATAAAATTGGCTAAAGCCGAAATACTTTTGGGCTAAAGCCCAGTAGCCTTCTATCATTTAATCCCTGCCATAAATGGCAGGGCAATTCATAAATGGTAGGGCAATTCATAAATGGTAGGGCAATTCATAAATGGCAGGGCAATTCATAAAGATTTATTCGATTTTTTGAATTGCCTCAGTCTTCTTGAATTGCATCGGTATTCTTGAATTGCATCGGTATTCTTGAATTGCCTCGGTATTCTTGAATTGCATCGGTATTCTTGAATTGCCTCAGTCTTCTTAAATTGCCTCGGTATTCTTGAATTGCATTGGTATTCTTGAATTGCATCGGTATTCTTGAATTGCCTCGGTCTTGTTAAATTGCCTCAGTCTTCTTGAATTGCCTCGGTCTTTATGAATTGCCTCGGTCTTCATGAATTGCCTCGGTCTTTATGAATTGCCTAGGTCTTTAGACCGAGGATAAAATACAAAACTGAGATTGGGCTTCAGCCCATTTTTTTTGCTTTAGCTCCTACTAAAAATAGATTACTACTTCCCAATCACATAAATCAACGAACTACATTTTTCTTTATTAAAAAAAGTTTTACAATTCGATATTAACCCAATAAAAAAAGCTTTTACAATATTGCCTTTTTCATTTTTATATTGCTCACTTAACATGCTCACATAAAAACTATCAAACCACATGGGCTTTGTTTTCTTTATTGTAAGGCCATGTTGTTCTACCAAATTTTTCATACTTGCTGGAGAGAAATGATACAAATGCCTTGGCACATCGTATGCTGCCCAGTACGGGCCATAATGTTGTGCATCGTAGCTTGTATAATTTGGTACGGCTATAAATATTTTACCATTTGAAGTAAGCATATTTTTTAATTGCGCTATATACTCGTGCAACTGATGCACATGCTCCAACACATGCCACATGGTTATGGCATCAAAAGTATTGTGCGGCAAGTCAAAAATTTCATGAGATGGTCTGGGGTTGATGTTATACAACTCCACAGCTTTTTTTCTTGCTGCATCATCTGGCTCTAACCCAGTACTCTCCCACCCTGCTTGCATCATAGTATGCAAAAATGCACCCGTGCCGCAGCCAATGTCCAATACTTTTCCTTGTTGTTTTCTTGTTACTTTTTGTAGCAAATTTTTCTTACCAGTAAGTGTACGCTTGCGCACTGCATGGTACAATTTATTTACAATACCTTCTTGTGTATCGCTATGCGAAATATAATTTTCTGATTGATAATATTTTCCAATTTCATTTTGCGCAGCTACATGTTGTGTAAACATATGTGTACATTCCTTACATTTTACAATCGTAAACATTTCGTTGGAAACAGTATAATCTTTTGCAGAAAATGCATCTTTTATTTGTATGCTATGGCAAACAGGGCATTGGGTGTAAGTAATCATTCAATAAAGTTGTTGGGCAAAAGTAAAGATTATTTATTAAGAACAATATTCCACAAAGAAGCCAACGAGAAAACTAATAACCTTGCTATACTTCTAACAGCAAAAAATTGTGTACTATTTTTAAAGTATGATTATAAAACAACGAAGTGATTAAAATGACTATTTAAATGTAACAGACACAACAAACCCTAAAATATTTGAACCCATAAAGTATTCCTCAAACTATAAAAAAGCTATAAGTGTCTGACACCTGAATAATAAACTTACAAGTTTAATACAACTTGCAGGTTTCTGACACATTTATTGTAGCGCCACTTCTAAGTTATTATAGCAAATCTTCAAATGCGTCAGACACCTACAAACACCCAATAAATACAAACTGCCTTTTTTAGGTGTCAGACACAGCAACCGCTAAAATATTTAGAAGGGAAATAAGTTGTTCAAAGTATAAAAAAGTAATTGAAATTCATTAGACCGCTGCATAAAAATATGTAGCTTGAAGAACAGATAAATTAAAATTTAAATTATGGTAACATCCGATAAGTACTATCCGCTACCCCCACTTCAATTCTACTAGATGAACCAAAAAATGAATCTGCTTTTTTACTACTCGCATAAAACCCAACAGCAGCCGCAGCTGTTACAAATGAAACTATAGCAAAAATCCACCATTTGCTTTTCATGGCAGGTTCTTCTTCCGCAAAAAAATCTGCCATGGCAGCAGTATTGGTTTCTGTTTCGCCCACAAGCATGGTATGCGATTCGTTGGGATGCACCACTCTTTCGGCAACAACTTGTGGCAAAAAATGAGCAGGTGCTTCTACAGCAATATAGCCTATTTTGTCATTATCATCTTTATAAAATTTTCCAGCGTTGGGTATTTCAAATTGTTCACCAAGTGGTAATGCTTGTATATCTTCCGAAATTTTTTTTAGTTGCAGAGCAGCAGCATCCCTAGTAATATTTTTCTGTAAAGCAATAAATGCTTCTACTAGCTCTGTAGAATGTACTGCTTCGTTAAACTCAATTACAGGAATGGGTGCAGAAATTTTTCGCTCACCAAAAATAGACGAGGCAGGTACGTTCTTAATTTGTAGCGTACCAATTTGTGGCAACGCACATTGTTTATATTGAAAAAGGTAATCTGCTAATAACTTTTGCATGTGCAATAATAAAACTAAGTTTTTAAAAATGGAAATACAATATTAATTACACTCAACCGCCTACGGAGCTATTAGCCGTAGTTGTAGTTTACGACTTATTAAAAATGTATCAATACACCACCCATAAAATTAGCGCCATATACTTCATAATTGTGCCAACGTTCGTATTTGCTATTCAAAATATTATTGGCATCGCCCCACACAGATATATTTTTGGTTATTTTAAATTCAACTCCTACACTTAGATCTGTACCGCCGCCAAGCGTTTTAGCCACATTTCCTTTGGCCAAATAATTACTACCATCAAAGAATCGTACATCCGATTTTATTAACACTGTCTTTAATGCCCACCAACGCAAAGAGCCAGTAACTTCTACAGGTATTGTGTGCCAAGCACGTGCATTGCTATTCAAACTTGTGTATCCATTAAATGTAATACCACCAGTAAGCGAAAATTTATCTTGATTAATATATCCAAAATCGCCGTGCACTCTAAAATTGTTCACAGATGTTTCGTTGCTTATCAAAAACGATTTATCGTTTGCCAAAGTATCATTAATAAAAAATGGAAGATTTTTGTATTGCACCAATCCTGCCTTGGCACTAAAATTTAAATGCTTAGCCACACTTGCTTTTATGCCCCCATAATATTCAGTCTCCTTAGTATTAAGTTGAAATAATACTGGCGATAAATACGGGTTAATAGCAGATAAATTTCTATAATTATTTTTTACGAAACGCCCTATCCATCCTGCTTGTATAGAAAATATTTTATCTTTTACAGGTATCTCCGCATAAACATCTGGCAGCAATTCGTATTTATTATTGTTCCATGCGGGTGTAATACCACCATGAATTTTCATAACATCGGTATGATAATTTACAGCAGGATTTATTTCAACAATTGTATTGGTCAATTTAACATTTGCTGGTAATATATTTTTTGTACTATAACTTGTCACATCCGCTTTCAATTCCAGCTTTGCAGAAAAATTATCATTAATTACTTTCTCAAAAGGCACATCAATAATAAAATTTGTTTCGTTTGCTTTATCCTTATTTGTAAAAATATTTATCTCAATATTTGGATTGTAGCTAATACCAGTTTCCGTAGGTTTTGTATTTTTAAACCCTACCCTTCCAGTTACATTTTGAAATTGTTGTTTTATGCTATCTTTCTTAAAAGTATATAAATTATGATCGTAACCATACAAATGATACGTATGCATGTTCAGCTCAAACGAGCCATAAACCTCGCTCTTAGGCATAAAATAACTACCAGCAGCTTTTGCATTTAGCTGCGAATAATCTTGGTTTACAATTGCCGAACCTTTAGACTGAATATAATCTCCAGTAAAATTTATCAAACTTGTTTTACCATCGCCAAGGCTTAATCCCGCACTTATATATGGTGTAGTAAAATTTCCAAAACCTACTTTCAAAAATTTTCTATTTCCCAAATACAAATTTGTATCCTGTTCCAAAGCCAATGGTTTCAGGCTTATTGGGCGATAAGAATAAAATAAATTTTGCGATGGAATTTTATAATTCAAATTAGGCCGAGAGGTATCTGCAGGTAATTGTGATCCTGCTAGATTTATTTTTACCGCATTGCGCAGCACAGGTTTGTACGACGAGTTTATATCTATCGTTTGAGGTGGTTTGCCTGGTTGTGCCTTGGTAGCCAAAGAAAAAATAATACAAGCGGTTATTAAAAATATTTTATTCATAAGGTTTAGTTTCCGATTTTAGATTGAGATTTTTCTACTTCTATTGCAGCATCCAATTTTTGTTGTGCAATGGTTTTAAGCTCGGGTATAGTGGTATTTTTTGCCACACTTTCATACGTAGCTTTTGCATTAAAATAATCTTTTTGTTGCATAAAAATATCGCCTAATAAAATATATGATTTGGTCACCCACTCATCGTAAGAGCCAGTTTCTTTTATGGTAGCCAATGCTGCTTTTTCCGCAGCAGCCAAATTATTTTGTGTAAACTGACAACTAGCCAATTCATACCTAGCTTCCGCACCCCAAGCCGAGCGATTTATAGCCGCTACCGATTTAAACGATGCAATGGCAGCAGCACAATCATCAGCCACTTGTTGCGATTTGCCCAATACTAAAAATCCAATAGATTTATCATCGGTGCTTATCCCTTTTCTTGCAAGCAATTCTTTAGATGAGATGTTGGCTTGCGTATAATCTTTTGTTTGATAATAACAACGCACCAAGCCCCGCAAGGCTTCTAGCTGATTATCTTGTATTACAGAATTTGTTCTTAACGACTCAAAATATTTTTTTGCTTCTGCATAATTTTTTAATTCAAAATAATTTATACGAGCAGCTTCTAGTGTAGCTTTTTCAAAATATTTACTATTGCCCTTGCTATTTACATAATCATAACCGATAAGGGCGTTTGGCAAATCTTTATTTTTTTGGTAACAAACACTTCTAAAATAATTGGCTTCTAATGCATATGCACCATTAGAAAATTTAGACAAGTAATTTGTAAAACCAGTTATAGCATTTGTACAATCTCCAGCATCGTATTTATTTATAGCAGCAGTATAACTCAACGAATCTGCTTCCGAAACAGAAACTTGTTTTCCAATTTGATTCATCAATGCCACATAATCATCTGGTCGGCCTTCTTCCACATAAATACCTTTTACAATATCAGTAGCTTCATCTGCCTCTGCCGATTGTGGATACGTTTTCATCAGCGCTGTGTAAGCCTTTAAAGCCTCCGTATTATTTTTATTGTTGTAATGTGCAAGTCCAAGTTTTAAGTAAGCTCTTGGTTTTAAACCGCCGTTATTAGAAGCAATAATTGTATTTAAATATGGTACCGCATCTGCAAATTTTGTTTCAGCAATATACGTAAGTGCAATCTCCATATTTATATCTTGCCCAAGCAAACTTGCAGGATATTGTTTGTTTACATTGTTTAATATTTTTATTTTTTCTGTACCATTTTTTATACCAGCTATCATGGCTTTTTGGTACATAGCATAATCGCTCTGAGGCGATGAAGCCGCTATGGAAGCGTCGTACATAGCATTTGCTTTTGTATAATCTCTTTGCATGTAATATGCATCGGCAGTACGTATATATGCATCGTGCACAAGTGCAGATGATGTAGGAGATACCGTTTTTGTTACTTGCTCAAAATAAGCAGCCGCTTGTGCAAAATCTTCTTTTTGAAATTTACTGTAGGCAATATTATACTTTGCTGTAGTTTGGTTAGCCTCGCCTTGTGCAGGCAAATTGCTCTCTGAAAATGTAGAAAGAAAACGCACGGCTTCGTCATAGCGTTGTTGTCTGTATGCAATTTCTCCTCTCCAAAAATTAGCATATCCAGCTGCTTTACCAGCATTTGCATCTGCTATTACTTTAGCAAATAATTCATCTGCATGTATAAGTTGTTGGTCATTTAAATATTCAATTGCCTTGCCATACAAAATAGTTGGATATATTTTTTGCATAGCCAAAGTTGGCTTATCCAGCGATTGATAAACCGCCAAAGCATCTGTAAAATTACTTGTGCGTGCCAGCAGTTGTACCAATATTTCTTTAGCTTCTACATCGTATTCCGAATTTGGATATGCATTTAAATACCCTTTCATTTCGGTAAGTGCTATATCTTGATAACCGAGTTCGTACGATAACTTTGCATAATTAAACCGAGATACTTTTTGCTGCAAAGCATTACTACTATTATAAGCACAATATTGAAAAGCCGTTCTAGCATTGGCTTTGTCGCCAGTTTTCAAATACAAATCGCCAAGTAAGTACATACTATTTTGCCCCATCGAATCTCTTTCGTTGCTCAGTTGTTTAAACCCTTCAATGGCTTTTTGGGTATTGCCAGCCGTGTAATAACAAAAACTCAATTCGTATAAAACTTCTTTCGACACTTTTTTAGCACTGTTCACATAATTTTCCAACAGCGGCAATGCTCTAGCATAATCTTTTTTCTCAAAATATATTTGCCCGGTAAGCAAGCGCAATTGTGCATCGTAATATGGGTCAAGATTTTGTTGCAATGCATTTTCGCCATAGCTCAAAGCTTCTTCTTTTTTGCCTTGAAAATAATAAATTTCTGCAATGTAATAAGGCACTACAGTTTTATATTCATCATATTTTTCTACCAAAGTAAATGCCTTTAGTGCTTCGTTATATTGCCTATCGTAATAACTAATTAATCCATAATAATAATTGGCAGGTATATAATATTTGTTGTTTGGCAATTGGTGTATTTCGTTAAACAAAGGTTTGGCTTCTGCAAATTGTTTAAGGTTAAAAAGCGAATAAGCTTTTTCAAATTTAGCATCCGCAATTTGCTCGTTGCTCAAGTTTTCGTAACCGGCAGCCGTAAATGCATCTACTGCATCGCTATAATTATTTTTTAAAAAATAATAATGTGCCAAGTGAAAACTCATTATTTGCTGGCGAGGCTCATTGTCCACACTATTTATGTATTCTACCGCATCATCTCTGCCTATGTCTTGCAAAAATTTTAGCTCACACAAGGCATTATAATAATTTATATCATCATTTATGTAGGAATGGTCAGTTTTTCTATCGGCCTTGTATTTTAATTTTAACTCTTTTATAAGAGGATAAGCAAATGCATATTCCTCCTTAGCAATAAATTCTTTTGCCGTTTTATATTCTTTTTCTTCGTCGGTAAAAACATGCGTAGGCTGTGCAAAAGCAATGCAGCAAAGCATTGTAGCGGTTAGGAAAAAAAATATTCTTTTATTCATATGCTAGGTTGTATTAAATTTATGGTCTTATTACGAGTGGTTTATCTTTCTTTACAAAGATTGTACCGTTAAGTTATAAAATAATTTTTACTTAATTATTTGCAATGTAAACAAATGAAAACTATTTTTACTTTACTGTTAAAGGCTTTATAAAACTATTAACGCTACCACACAGCACAAAAAAACTAAATTTAAACAATATGAAGAAACTATTATCTACAAATTATTCTGCAAGCGCATTCAATACTGCCATGTTACTACTCCGTTTATCAGCAGGTATTTTAATGCTTATGATCGGCTACGATAAACTCGTACACTTTCAAGAGCATGTTCCAAAAATGATAGATTTTATGGGGCTTGGGCAAAAAGTATCGCTCATATTAGTAGTATTTGCCGAGTTTTTTTGCAGCGCTATTTTAATCATTGGACTCTTTACAAGATTTGCATGCATACCACTTATCGTTACCATGTGCGTAGCATTATTTAAAGTACACAACGCCGATTTTTTTGGCAATGGACAAACAGCCACATTATTTCTGGGTTGTTTTATCACTTTGCTTTTAGTAGGCCCAGGCAAGGTGAGTATAGATAGTATGATAGGGAAATGAGTTCTTGGTTGAAAGTTCAAAATTGAAGGTTTGTTCGGTTTGAAGAGTAGGATTTTTTTTGGGGCTGTTTGCTGCATACAATAATCAACATTGGTTCGCCGCCCGCCTACAATATTTTTTTGCTCAAAGGCAGCAAAAAAATGATTTTCGGCTAAGCGAGCGCAGCTCGTCATCTTTAGCTTTTCAATTGTACAATACTTTTTAGGCTACAATATTTTTAACGCATTTCAAAAAATAAAAAGTAACACTACATTAAATAAATTATTAATTATTCACAATAAATTATTCATTAAAATTGTACTCCACCGAAACCCACATCCGCATCCACTACGCCCTCACCGATCAAATGGGAATGGTATATTACGGCAACTATGCACAGTTTTACGAAATAGGCCGCACCGAAGCAATAAGGCAATTAGGATACACTTATAAAGATATAGAAGCCATGGGCATCATAATGCCAGTCGTAAAAACACAAAGTCATTTTTTGCGCCCAGCAAAATACGACGACCTCATAACTGTAAAAACAATTTTAAAAGAATTACCAACATCGCACAGCATAACTTTTTATACCGAAATATTTAACGAAGAAAAAAAATTGCTGAACAAAGGAGAAACCACGCTTTTTTTTATAGAAGCCAGCAGTATGAAAAAAATAAATATGCCAGCGGAGTTAGATAAAAAGTTGAAAGCGCATTTTTTATAAAAATAAAATTGTGCATAAATTAATATGGTAAAACAATTGCATATATTTAATTAAAATCTTACCTTAGCATTCCCAATTAAATTTACCTTTTATCCCTTCAGCCCAGCTAGCAATGGCTATTTTTTATAGCAATGGATATTTTTTGAAAGGCTTTAAAACGCTCGATTTATATTTTGGCTTTTATAAAACTTACTTACTTAAATATTTTTTTTGATTTTGTTTTTTTAATAATTAATACACTCCGTATTTGTTATTAAAATAAACTCCCCCACTAATCTGTACTTTAAATAAACATTTCAATCTGAGACGCTAATTATAAATGCACGCACCATCTATGCCTGCGTAATGGCAGAGAAATATTTTTTACTTAAAAAAAACATTATGAAATAAAAAAAGAAAAACGATGTCAGTTTATAATACTGAAATTAAATTTTTTGACACTATTAAACTATTAATTATGAATTATCAACCAAGTAACGGGCATGCAGATGCACTCATAGAGCCTAATTCTACTGCTTCGGTAGCTATGCCAGTTATTAAAAAAACAAAAAAACACTTTACCCCAAAAGAAGAAAAAAAAGAAGATTTTGCAGATGAATATTTTGCTACAGTAGATCAAGATGAAATGAGAACCGCCATGTTGGAGGATGATGCTAGAATGGCAACCGATGAAATAGATGCTACTCAACCCATTCTTCCTATTCCATTTCCAATTATTAAAAACAAAGTTTTCGGTAGATACCGTGGTCAGTTGGGTAACTTTGAGGTAGAGCTTAGAGTAGATATAGATGGCAATAAAGCACTGCAAAAAATAAGCGGCGATTACTATGCTATATCCGGACAAACCAAATCTTACTTTGGATCTTTTATTGCAGACAGCCTTGTTATTAGTGTTTTAAATGGCATAATTACAATTGTAGGTACTACATCTACTACATGGGCTACATCATACAATAAATTAAAAATTGTAATTAAACAAACAGGAATTTTTCAACCACTAGCGCCTGCATTATTGCAGTGGTATCATATAACAACCAATGCACCTGGCGCTATGTATGTTTGCAATAATTTTAGCAGAGCATACAGAACAGTAAGGTTAGAGCAAGATCGTACAGCCGGCGTAGTTCCTTTTAATGCTTACAACACTGGCTTGCTACCTTCTGGCGGTGTTCCAAGAATGCTAAGTGTAAACGGGGCTTACACAGAAGCAGGTGTGGAAATGATTACATCTGGTATTAGTAATGTAGTACCTATGTCTCTTGCAGGACCAGATGCAAAATGGACTAATGCAGAATTGCACAATGCCATGATAAATCATTTTAGCTTATATCAAAATACTCCTGCATGGGATGTTTGGTTATTGCACGCATACGAACATATTAATGGACCAGGTTTGTATGGTATTATGTTTGATCAAACTGGATTGCAACGCCAAGGCTGCGCTGTATTTTACAGAGGCATTGGTGGCACATCTGCAGAGCAACAACGCTTGCAGTTATATACTTGCACACACGAATTAGGGCATTGTTTTAATTTATTGCACTCATGGCAAAAAAGTTTGGCTACTCCGCCAAAACCAAATATTCCAAGTTCATTATCATGGATGAATTATCCATGGGGTTATCCTGGCGGACCAGCTGCATTTTGGAACCATTTCAATTTCCAATTTGATACTTCAGAACTTTCGCATGTAAGACACGGATTTAGGAATAATGTAATTATGGGCGGCAATCCATTTACAGTTGGTTCATCATTACAAGATATTGGTGGCATGTTTGAAGACAATATTGAAAATACAACCAACCTTGAATTGGAATTGGAAGCAAAAAAAACATACCTTCTTGGAGAGCCAGTAGTACTTGAAACAAAATTAAAAACAACTAGTACCAGAAACAATAGAGTAATAAGTAGCTTACATGCTAACTATGCTTTTGTTACCATTGGTATAAAAAAACCTGGTGGCGAAAAAATAGTTTACGAGCCGCTTGCAGAAATGTGTATTGAACCAGAGCACACCATTTTAAATAAAGAAAATCCGGGTGTGTACGAAAGTTCTTACATTGGATTTGGCAAACAAGGATTTATTTTTGACCAAATTGGTACTTATCAAATTCGTGCTGTGTATTATCATGAAGATGGCTCTAGAATTGTATCTGACACATTGCAACTTAGGGTAAAAAACCCAGTAAGCCAGCAAGATGATGAGATAACAGAATTGTTTCTTCAAGAAGAAGTGGGTTACCTACTTGCATTTATGGGATCGGATGCACCATACCTTAAAAAAGGAAATGATGCTTTAAATTTGATAAATGATAAATACAAAGATCATCCTCTTAATGTATATGCACAATTTATAAAAGGTGTAAATGCACAACGCACTTTTAAAACAATTACACCAGAAAAAACAATGGAAGTAAGAACTCCAAATTTTGCAAATGGTGAGGCATTGCTTAAAGAAGTAGTTGAAAAATCGAAGACTGGTAAAGGGTTAGATAATATAAGTCTTAACCAATCTATGCAAATTCTTGCCAAAGCATATCAGAGAGAAGGAAATATGAAAGCTGCAGAAGCTACGGTGAAGAATTTAGTGGATTTTGTTAATACACTACCGATAAGAAAAGAAGTGAAAGAAATGGTAGTTAAAAAAACTACAACTATACTTGCACCAGAAAAAGAAGACAAAAATAAAGATGATAGAGATGAAAGAAACTGATGAAGGTTTCATTTAAAAAGATAAAGGCAGTTATTAATTAACTGCCTTTAT
>JAYTGY010000040.1:0-15237 GCA_043733065.1 Ferruginibacter sp. | reverse complement strand
CATTTAAGTGCTGAGGAAAATTACAAGGATATTTTAAATATCAAAGCTGGTAAAACTGATATAAGTTTATTTAAAGCGCCACAAAACTTTAATACCTTTTTATATCAGTTGGGGCAAGGGTTTCCCAGTTTATTAATAAGTGCAGGTTTATTTACTTATGGTAAAGTACATAAAGATTATAGAGCATTAAGTACAGCCAATCAATTAGCAGAATCTTTTATTTTAATGGGTGTGGGTACACAGGTTTTAAAAAGAATTAGTGGCAGACAAACACCTTTGGCAGCTACACAATCTGGCGGCGCTTGGCATGTGCTGCCTCCATTTAAAGCATATCAAAATAATACACCGTACTACGATGCTTTCCCTTCTGGCCACTTGGCTACTTTAATGAGTACTGTAACTGTGCTTACAGAAAATTATCCTGAAAAAAAATGGATAAAACCTGTTGGATATTCGATTACAGGGCTTGTGGGCTATGCCATGATAAATAATAAAGTGCACTGGGCTGGCGACTATCCATTAGCAATTGCATTAGGATATTTGTGTGCTAAACAAGTTGTAAAACACAATAGAAAAGTTATATCAAATTCAACTGCCGTTGCTAAACAAAAAGGCATACTATCTTATTCATTTGATTATGCAAATGGAAGATTAATGCCAACTATGCTCTATAAATTTTAAAAATTATTTTATTTTAAACGCCACACCGATAGCGGCAGAAAATTTTAAGTTACTATAACTAGCTTCGCCATAAGGCGCAACTTTTGTACTAACAAAATAACGAAGACCGATAATAACCCTGTATGCAATTGGTGTTGGAAGTGGCAATTTTCCAGCATCTGATCCATCCGCATTTTTATAGCTTCCTTTCCATATGGTTGCACCAATTGATCCTTTTGCATATGGATCTAATTTATCTGTAATATAAAAATGATAAATTGTAGAAAACAAAATAGATGTAGCAGAAATTTTTGCCGTGGTAGTTGTTGGTGTTATTAATGGAATTGTTGCTACTTCTGTAGCTCCCGAATAAGAAAAGCCGATACCAATTCCAAGGTTTTCTTTTGTTAAATATTCATATTCTATATTTATGGGACCCACTTTATTTTTTGTAGCGCTGGAAGATGCTGCTGTACCGCCGCCTAAGCCAAGACTACCTAAAATTCCGCCTATGGTATTAATGGTTGCAACAGGTGCGTCAATAAATGAGGCAATATTATTGGGTGCTCCAATACCAATGTGCAACACTTGAGATTTTTTATTTAAAATTGGAGTGCCTACAAAAGCCTTTGTAGGTTTTATAGCTTCTATCACTTCTCGTATTTGGCAGTTTGCAATTTTTATTGATGAAAGAAAAAGTAATGAAAGCAAAGAAATTTTAAAATTAGTTGACATTGGTTGACGATTAAAGATGGGCAATAAGATTATTTTAAAATGGGATTATTTTCCGTAAACGTAAAAAAATTTTTTAAATTGTCTCAAATATATTTTTAATGTAACTGTATCACTTTTTACTTTTTTATGACTAACTAAACAATATTTTACATCAACTTAACAATATAATTAGTTTCTTTACAAAAGAATTTAATAATTTAAAATTAAAAAAACATTATGAAAAAATTATTCGTTGCCTTTGCCTTTGTATTAGGCTTTGCAGGTATGGCTTCTGCACAAACAAAAACAGCAGTAGCACCAGCTAAAGCAGCAAAAGAAGTAGCGGTTAAACCTGCTGCTACAACAAAAACTACACCGGCTACTGCTAACACAACTAAAACACCTGCTGCTGCAAAAACTGCTGCTGCAAAACCAGCCGCTGCAACAACTGGTGGTGTAAAATTAAAAGCTGATGGTACGCCAGATAAGCGTTACAAAGCTACATCTGCTACAAATGTACCATTAAAAAAAGATGGTACACCAGATAAGCGTTTTAAAGGAAATAAGTAATTATTACCAATAGTAAATTTAAAAGGCAATCATAATTGATTGCTTTTTTTATGCTCATATTTTTATGTAAAGAAAATGCCTCGAAAAAATCGAGGCATCGTTATTAAAACTATTGTATAAAATTATCCAAGAGCTACCCTCTTAAACTCTGTAAGTTTAAGATCTTCGTTAGTAGCTTTTAAATATTCAGCTACAGATTTTCCATTATCTTTTACAAATGGTTGTGCAAGCAAAGTATTATCTTTTAAAAATTTATTTAATTTTCCTACCGATATTTTCTCCGCCATTTCTGCTGGTTTACCTTCAGCTTTTATTAATTCTATAATTATTTCTTTTTCACGAGCTATCGTAGCTGGGTCTATTGCAGACTCATCTATTGCAAGTGGGTTCATAGCTGCAATTTGCATAGCCACATCTTTACCAGCTTCTGCTGCTTCGTGTGTCATACCTACGAGTACACCCATGCGGTATGCACCGTGTATGTAACTTGCTACGAAAGGGGCTTCTACTCTTTCGAATTTTTGTATTTCAATTTTTTCGCCGATAGCTGCAAGCTTATCGTTTATCATGTCAGATACTCTAGCACCATTTATTTCTACGTTGCCTAGTTCTTCCGCACTTTTTACATTATAAGCAATAGCTGCATCCGCTATGCCTTGTGCAAATGCCACGAAGTCTGCATTTTTACTTACGAAATCAGTTTCGCAACTAATGCAAAGTACAATACCTGCTTTTTTATCTGCAGTTGTCAATGCAATTACAACGCCTTCTTTTGCTTCACGATCGCTACGTTTTGCGGCTACTTTTTGTCCTTGCTTGCGAAGCCAATCAATAGCTCCTTCAAAATCGCCATCGCTTTCTGTAAGCGCCTTGCGACAATCCATCATACCAGCACCTGTGGCTTGGCGTAATTTATTTATATCTGCTGCTGTTATTGTTGCACTCATTTTTAATATCCTCCAAAACTCCCCAAAGTATCGTTTTTAAACGTATAATTTGAGGAGCTTTTTTATTTTAAATGTTTTTAAAAAATGTTCAATAATGGTATGCCGTACAAGTGAGTGACACAACGATGATGAACATAGCTGTTGTCTTTGTTTGGACAATAAAAATTATTTAATTTATTATTCAAACTCACGAATGATTACTTACCACCACCACCTGTTGCTGGTCTTCTACCACCTTGGCCTGGGCCTGCTACTCTACGTTTTGGAGCGCCGCCTGGTCCACCTGGCCCACGACCACCACCACGTCTTCTATCATCCGCACCATCTTGCTTGCTTTCAAAACGAGCTGCTTTTGCTTCTGCGCTTTCTTCGCTTTCGTCAGCATTTTCATCATCTTTGTTATTTTGACGATCAGCCAAACCTTCGGCAATAGCTGCGGTAATATAGTTTACAATAATAGCAATAGATTTTGTAGCGTCGTCGTTTGCCGGTATCGCAAAATCAACTTTGTTAGGATCAGAATTGGTATCCACCATTCCGAAAGTGGTAATGTTTAAACGCTTTGCTTCCGCCAATGCAATATGCTCATGACCAATATCAACCAAAAATAAAGCAGAAGGTACACGACTGATATTTGCAATACCTCCTAATTCTTTTTCCATTTTATCTTTCTCACGAGTAAGCTCTAATCTTTCTTTTTTGTTTAAGTTTTCTGCACTACCATCGCCAAGCATTTTTTCGATGCTCTGCATTTTCTTTACGCTCTTACGAACGGTATTGAAATTGGTAAGCATTCCACCCAACCAACGCTCCGTAACGAAAGGCATATTTACACGCCTTGCACTTTCTTGTGTAATTTCTTTTGCTTGCTTTTTAGTAGCTACAAACATGATCTTTTTACCACTTCGTGCTACCGCTTTAAGTGCAGCAGCAGCTTCTTGTAAGCCTTCTACTGTTTTATTAAGATCTATGATGTGAATACCTTTCTTTTCTGCAAAGATGTAAGGAAGCATTTTTGGATTCCACTTTTTCTTTAAGTGACCAAAATGTACGCCTGCTTCTAGTAGCTGTTGTTGTAAGGAAGTATTTTCCATTGTTGTGTTTTAAAGAGCCTCCCAAGCCCTCCACAGTAGGGCTTTTGAAGTCTATGTTTTTTGAAAAATTGTACTAATATTATGAAGTCCACAAGTCCCCTTGCGGGGGATTTAGGGGGCTTATTAACGTTTGCTGAACTGGAATGATTTTCTTGCTTTTTTCTTACCCGGTTTTTTACGCTCTACTACACGTGAGTCACGTGTTAAGAAACCAGCTGCTTTAAATATTGGACGATAGTCTGCGCTTACCTCTAGCAATGCACGAGCTATACCCAATTTTGCTGCTTCTGCTTGGCCTTTTACGCCACCACCAGTTGCATTGATAACGATATTGTATTTATCGATAGACTCGATAGACCTAAGTGGAGCCTCCACTTGGTTTTGTAAGTATATAAGCGGGAAATAAGTTTTGTAGTCTTTTCCGTTTACTGTAATAGCACCTTCTCCTTTGCTAAGGAAAACACGTGTTACAGCTGCTTTTCTGCGACCTACTGCGTTTTTTTGCTTTTCCATTTTTTATTTTTATAGAGATTAACTAGTTGGAGATATAGTTTTGTGTCTAATATCTTTTATCTAGTATCTTTTTTATTTACGATTAAAGTTTAAATCTTGTGGCTTTTGTGCTCCGTGTGGATGCTCTGTACCTGCATATACAAATAATTTTTTGTACATCTGGCGGCCTAAGCGATTTTTAGGAAGCATGCCTTTTACAGCTCTTTCTATTACTACCTCTGGGCGACGAGCCAAAAGGTTTTTTGCTTTTTCGCCTTTTTGACCACCTGGGTAGCCACTAAAAGTTAAATACTCTTTTTGATCCATTTTATTACCTGTAAAAACTACTTTTTCGCAGTTAGTAACAATAATGTAATCTCCGCAATCTACGTGTGGGGTATAGTATGCCTTGTTTTTACCTCTAAGTATAGCGGCAATTTTGGCACACATGCGACCCACGGTTTGATTAGTACCATCCACAACGTACCAGTTGTGTGTAACGGTAGCCTCGTTAGCATGTTTGGTGGTGAAATGTAATTTGCTCATTGTATATTTTGTTTAAGTGAAACTGTGGCTATCCCCACAGCTTTTTTTAATGAGGTGCAAAAGTAGTGTAAAAAATGTGGTAAATACAAGTAAAAAAGAAGGTTTTTTATTTGGAGGCTTGTAATGTGTTGTAAGTCAATAAAAAATTATTGTATTTTTTAAAACCATTGTTTGGGGGTAGCGAAATAACGATTGGTTTATAAAAAAATAGAGCGTGGGAAATAGATTGAAATTGATTTTCTTAGCGAATACCACACTTTACCTCCCCATATACACCATCAAAATTTGCACATCACTTGGGTTCACCCCGCTTATACGGCTTGCTTGCCCAAGGGTACGAGGTTGTATTTTTTTAAATTTTTGTTTTGCTTCGTTTCCTAGGCTTACCAATTTTTCATAATTAAAATCATGCGGTATGGCAAGGTTTTCCAATTGGCTCATTTTTTCTACCAATTCTTTTTCTTTTTCTATATAAGTAAAATATTTAATTTGTATCTCCGCTTGTTCTATTACATCAGTTGAAAATTTTTGCAAAGCTTCTTTTACCACAGCTACTTGTTGCATCATTTCAAAAAGCGTAATATTTGGTCGCAATAATATTTGCCCCAGCTTTTGCCTAAAAGCCAATGGGGCAGAATTTACTGAAACTAAATACTCATCAGCATCTATAGCATTGATTGGTAATGTATTAATCAATTCAATAGCCTCTTCTACCTGTTTTCTTTTAACCAAAACATTATCCATACGCTCTTGCGAAGCCAATCCTAACCTATAACTCAACTCTGTAAGGCGTAAATCTGCATTATCTTGGCGTAAAAGCGTTCTAAATTCTGCTCTACTAGTAAACATTCTATATGGTTCATCCGTTCCTTTGTTAATAAGATCATCTATCAATACACCTATATATGCTTCGCTACGTTTTAATACAAAAGCAGGTTCATCCTTCGTTGCCAAATGGGCATTTATACCTGCCATTAAGCCTTGGCAAGCTGCTTCTTCATATCCGGTTGTACCATTTATTTGCCCTGCAAAGAACAAATTATTTATCAATTTGGTTTCCAAACTCACTGTAAGCTGTGTTGGTGGAAAGAAATCGTATTCAATTGCATAGCCAGGTCTAAACATTTTACAGTTTTCAAAACCTGGTACTTTTCTCAATGCTTTTATTTGTACTTCTTCAGGTAAAGAAGACGAAAATCCATTTACATATATCTCCACTGTATTCCAGCCTTCGGGTTCTACAAATAGTTGATGGCGCTCTCTTTCAGCAAAGCGGTTTATTTTATCTTCTATACTAGGGCAGTAGCGTGGGCCTGTACCATGTATTCGCCCTTGAAACATAGGGCTACTTTCAAATCCTGTTTTTAAAATATCATGTACTTCTTGGTTGGTATAAGTAATCCAGCAACTTCTTTGTGCTTCGGGTTTAAGGCTTGGTTTTTCTAAATAACTAAATCCTACAAGCTCATCATCGCCTTTTTGTTCTTCCATTTTGCTGTAATCAAGACTGCGTCCATCAATACGAGGTGGTGTACCAGTTTTTAAACGTGCAGTTTCAAAGCCCAAACTCACCAATTGTTCTGTGATTCCTGTAGCGGCTTTCTCCGCTACCCTTCCGCCACCAAAGTTTTTTTCGCCAATATGTATAACGCCATTTAAGAAAGTCCCATTGGTAAGCACCACTGAATTGCTATAAATTTTATGTCCAAGTCCTGTTACAACTCCTTTTACTGCTCCATCTTCTACAATTAAATTAAAAACCGTATCCTGATAAAAATCTACATTTTCCGTTTGCTCCAGCATTTCCCTCCATGTTTGGGCAAAAAGCATACGGTCACTTTGCGCTCTCGGGCTCCACATGGCAGGTCCTTTTGAGCGGTTAAGCATGCGAAATTGTATCATACTCTTATCGGTAACGATTCCACTATACCCACCAAGCGCATCTATTTCTCTTACTATTTGTCCTTTTGCTATTCCACCCATGGCAGGGTTGCAACTCATTTGGGCAATGGTTTGCATATTCATTGTAATGAGTAGGGTTTTACTACCCATATTAGCTCCTGCAGCAGCAGCTTCACAACCAGCATGGCCTGCACCTACTACTATTATATCGTATTTTGGAAACATGAGGCAAAGTTACGAGTTGGGGCGGATACCTATGAAATGTATATGGGTTACGGGTGTTTACACGCCTGTATACGGGCACATATGTGCTCTGCCCATGTATTTAACCATAGTTACTCAAAGCAAACGTTATTAGGTTTATTGTGTATAAGGATTGAGAAAAATTAATGTAATTAACTCATTTTTAAGCTATATAGCCCTCCGTTTCCCGTGGAACCTTTTTATGTTTCCCTATGGAACTGTTCCACGATGTCCACGTGGAACATCTACTCAAAATACATGCTCAAACAATCTTCTTCCTTATCTCTCATCAACAAAGCGTCCATTTTAGTTTTGTCTTTATACCCACATAGGTGAAGTACTCCATGAAAGATTACACGATGAAGTTCTAGTTCGAAGGATGTTTCGTGAGTGATGGCGTTTTCTTTTACCCTATCTACACTAATATAAATTTCACCAATGGTTGGTGAAGTTTTAGATTCGCTTAAATCGAATGTAATGATATCGGTATAAAAGTCGTGTTGTAGAAAGTTCTTGTTTACTTCTAAAAGGTATTCATCGGAACAAAAAATATAGGTGAGGGAATCAAACGCTTTTTCTTCCTTTTTAAACAATTGAGGAATGAAAGCTTTTAAGGCTTTTCTGTTTTGAAGAAGTACTTTAGTTAGTTGATGAAAAGTAACAGGCATATTTTCTTTATATCGAAATTAAAAAAGGCTAGTATTGTTTATTTTTACGCCTTGTAAAATTAGAAGCTAATTGCTAATGTATAAGAAATTATCAGAAATAAAAATTGGAAAAGAAGTTATCATACGTGCTTTTGAAAATGAAGATATTTTTTTGAAGTTGATGGAGATGGGTTGTGTACCCGGAGAAAAGATAACCGTAGATAAAATTGCACCCTTTAAAGATCCAATATCTGTAACGGTAGCTGGATATTCTTTAAGTTTAAGATTAGATGAGGCGGAGCATATTTTGGTAGAAGAACAGGAAAGCCACGAATTACACAAATGACCACGAATAAAAAAATATTTATCAAAACCTGTCATTACCGTCAGGCAAGTTCGTATTATTCGTTGAAAAATTTTTTACCTTACGAATTACTGAAATATCCATAAATAAAATCATTCGTATAAATTAGTGCCATTCGTGGCAAACCTCCTTTGCGAAGCAAAAAAGACAAAATGAAAATCGGTTTATACTTCGGCTCTTTCAATCCTATACATACTGGTCATTTGATTATTGCAAATCATATTGCAAACAATACCGAATTGGATGAAGTGTGGTTTGTGGTTTCTCCGCAAAACCCTTTTAAAAATACCAACAGTTTATTGAATGAGCAACACCGATTATCGTTGGTAAAAATTGCCATTGAAGGTGAAAAGAAATTAAAAGCCAGCAATGTAGAATTCAAATTACCAAGGCCATCATACACCGCTGATACACTTTTATATCTTTCTGAAAAATATCCAAAACATATTTTCTCTATCATTATTGGAAGTGATAGTTTTCAAAATATTGAGAAATGGAAGAATTATAAATATATAATAAATAATTATAATATATTAATTTATCAAAGACCCACCTTTTTTGTTACAAACGAAAATGAAAATATAAAAATTATTGATGCACCATTATTAGAAATTTCATCTACCCATATTAGAAAAAATATAAAAGAAAAAAAATCAATTCGCTATCTAGTTACCGATGCTGTTATGGAAGAAATTACATTGAAAAATTATTATAAATCGAGTTTAGAAAATCCAACCTAACACAACACATATTAAAACGATAAATGGCGCAGGTGTTTTTGTAAATCTTAATAAAAGAAATGTGCCAATAATTACACTTATAAAAAATATCGAAGACAAATCAAATACTTGATTAAAATTTGCTTTTAATAAATAGCATGCTGCTGCTGCCATTACACCCACAACCGCAGCATTAATTCCCTCAAGTGCTCTGAATACTGCAACAAACTTTTTTAAATATTGCCATACAGGAAAAAAGAAAAGAAGTAATAATGTACTTGGTAAAAAAATAGCAATGGTTCCAATAATACAACCGAGTAATTGATCGCCTGTTCCTTTTTGTTTCATAGCAATACCACCAGTAAAAGTAGCTACAGAAAATACTGGCCCAGGTATAGCTCTTACAAAACCATAACCAGTTAACAAATCATCTTTATTTATAGTAATTCTAAATTCATCATCTACATTACTTTTCTCAGGCCGCTCTACGTATTGGTCTATCATCATTGGTAATAAAACATCTCCTCCACCAAAAACTAAACTACCAAAACGATAAAAATTTTCAAATAAATTGTATGCTTTTCTATTGCCCCATTGTTGTTTACGGGCTGTTTCACTAAATATACCTGCTATCAAAAATATTATAGCAAATAACCAAATATTTGTCCATTTTATTTGCCTTGGTTTTATAATTTCTTTTTCGGGAATACGCTTACTACTAAAGCTTGTAGCTATACCTGCACATACAATTAATATTGGAAATATCCATGGTGTTTTAAAAAAAATAAACGTAATAACTAGTGATAATAAAACTATAATTTTAGTAATAATATTTTTTGCAGAAATACCAAACATTCTAATCGTAGCAAAAATTAAAAAACCAATTGCCATTGGTTCTAAAAACTTAAATAAATTTTGTGAATAATTTTTTGTAGGCTGCAATGTTAGCATAAATGATAAGGCGCCCATCATTATACAAGCAGGAATAATCCAAATTAATAAAGTTATAATTGCTAAAAAAATTCCGCCTCGTTTATAACCTATAAGAGTGAGTGTTTGTGTACTTCCAGGCCCAGGTAATAATTGACAAAAAGAATTAAAATCCATCAACTCTTCTTCAGATATATATTTATGTTTTTGTACAAATAATTTAAGCATCATACCTAAATGTCCTTGTGGTCCGCCAAAAGCAGTAAGACTATAAAAAAAAACAGTTTTTAAAAATGATATATGGCGAAATAATTTCAAATAAATAATTAGTTAAAATCAAATATAAAATAAAAAATTTTATTAAAAGAAAAGCCGCCAATTAATAAGGCAGCTCTAAAATCTAATGTCTAATATCTAAAAATCAAACATCTATTTCTTCAATCCAATCTCTCTTAATCGCTCATCTAAATATTCTCCTGCAGTTGCATCTTCATATGCTATAGGATGTGTATCATCTACACAACTATCTAAACATTTTAAACTCATACTACTACGTGGATGTAAAAAGAAAGGAATAGAAAAACGACTAGTATGCCACAATTCTATTTTTGGATTTACAACCCTATGAGTAGTACTTATTAATTTATTGTTTGTAAATCTTTGTAGCATATCTCCCACATTCACCACAATCTGCTCAGGAAGGCTTGTAACTGGTACCCAGTCCCCAACCTTACTTAATATCTCTAAACCATCAGCAGAGGCCCCTACAAGCAGTGTAATGAGATTTATATCCTCGTGTTGTTCTGCCCTTATAGCACTTGTAGGCTCATGTGTTATAGGTGGATAATGTATAGCACGTAAAATACTATTTCCATTATGGATAAATTGATCAAAGTAATGTTCCTCTAAACCAAGGTATAATGCAATGGATTGCAATAATGCAGTACCAGATTTTTCAAAACCTCTATACGCATCATCAAATGTTTTATTAAATGCTGTAACCTCAGCTACTTTTACATTTGCTGGATATTCTTCTTCTTTGAAATTATTTGTGGCTACTTGCCCATATTGAAAAAATTCTTTTAAATCTGGCGCATCGCTGCCTTTTGCATGCTCTGTACCAAAACTTGTATAACCACGTTGCCCAGCCATTCCTTCAATTTCATATGTTCGCTTTTTTTCTAATGGTAACGAAAAAAATTCTTGAACGTACTGATATAAATCTGCAATTAATTCATCGGCAACACCATGATTTTTTACGGCTACAAAACCTACTTCTTCGTAAGCTTTACCTAATTTTTGTACAAAATCATTTTTACGAACAGTATCGCCACTTAAAAAATCTGCTAAATCAACTGAAGGAATGGACATTTTTTATTTAATAATTTGATAGTGAATAATTAATAATTTTATATAAAATAAAGATAATTATAAAAATAGAAAAGAATTTTATAAATTTAAAGCAGCGCTAATTTCCAACATTTTATCCATTGGTTTCTTAGCTGCTAGTCTTAATTCTTCATTCATGGTTACTTCTGGTAATTCATATTTCATACATAAATACAATTTTTCTAAAGTGTTTAATTTCATGTACGGGCAATCGTTACATGCACAAGTATTGTTTGGTGGCGCAGGTATAAATGTTTTTGTAGGATTATCTTTTTGCATTTGATGCAGAATTCCAGCTTCGGTTACCACAATAAATTCTTGCGCATCACTTTTTATAGCATATTTTAAAATACCGCTAGTACTTCCAATATAATCTGCCAAAGCTAATACAGGCGCTTCACATTCGGGATGTGCCAATACTTTCGCATTGGGATGACGCACTTTTAGTTTGGTTATTTTTTCCATACTAAATATTTCGTGCACCATACAAGCACCATTCCACAATACCATATTTCGGCCTGTTTGTTTGTTTATCCATGCTCCAAGGTTTTTATCTGGTGCAAAAATTATTTTTTTGTCGGCAGGCAAACTTTCTACAATGGCTTGTGCATTGCTACTGGTGCAAATAATATCGCTCAAGGCTTTCATACCTGCACTGCAATTGATGTAAGTTATTACAATATGATCTGGATGTTTATCCTTAAAAGCTTTGAATAGTAATGGCGGTGCACTATCACTTAAACTGCAACCAGCATTTAAATCGGGTAATAAAACTTTCTTTTGTGGATTTAAAATTTTTGCCGTTTCCGCCATAAAGTGTACACCTGCAAATACTATAATTTCGGCATTGGTACTTTGCGCCTTTTGCGCAAGGGCTAAACTATCTCCAATAAAATCTGCCACGTCTTGTATATCTGGCTCCTGATAATAATGCGCTAGTATAATTGCGTTCTTTTCTTTTTTAAGTTTTTCTATTTCTGCAAAAAGATCAAGGGTCGGGTCTACTTCCAAATCGAGAAAACCTTTTTTTGAAATTATTTTTTCAAAATCAAAATGTGTGTTAATATCTACCATAATATGTATTAATACTTATTATTTATATATCCCTTATTACTATTAGGGCTGTTAATTAGTGTAAAAGTCGTTTTTTAAAACTGTAGGAAAAACCAAAATGTTGTTTTATACACAGTAATTCACACAAAACTAACAATATTTTAAAACCAACAATAATCTATTTGATACTCAATTTTAGCATTTATTATTTATCATTACCCACATAGGTTAATAAAAATTACCGTGGAAAATAAAACGATGCTTTTTTTTAAAAAACATGTTAACGGAATGCTTGTAAAATGAAAGTAAAATTAACATTTATCCAAAAAAGGTAAAAAGGGTGTTACTTATTCCCACTCTCTCCCAAAAACAAACAAGTAAAAAGTAGGCTTATCCACCAAAAAACATGGTTATTCACTTTTGATGTTAATAAAGTCGTTTTATCCACAAAAATCGCCTGCTGACGCAGATAAAACATCCAAGAAAACCGCTTTTTTATTTTCTACGGTTTAAAATTAAGAAAATAACCGGTTTTGTATATTGGCGTGTAAAAAATGAGTTTTATCCACAATTTGTTAATACTTATTAATTCCCTATTTTTGCCGCCTAAAATTAACTTAAAGAAATGCAGATTATTCAGAGTATTAAAGACAGAGGTGGCGTAATTATGGCAATATTTATTGCAATAGCCCTTATTAGTTTTATTTTGATGGATTCAAAATCCGGTAACAATAAACCTACAAGTTATACCATAGGAAAAGTAAATGGTAATACTATTGAGATGAATGATTTTAATAAACGTGTAAAAACGGAAGAAAATAAACAAGCTCAGCAAAGAAATGGTCAGCAACCAACAGGTGCAGATGTATTAAGAATTAGAGACCAAGTGTGGAACCAGATTGTTGCAGAAAATGTATTTTATGCTACGGCTGATAAACTGGGTATTAATCTTACTTCAAAAGAATTATCATCTATATTATTAAGTAATGATCCATCAAATCCTTTAATGCAAGAAAGAAGTTTGATGACAGAAGATGGTAAATTGGATGTAGCAAAAGCTTCTGAAGCTATTGCCAACATTAAAAAGTTTAAAGGAGAGCAAAGAGATAATATAGATGCACAAATAATAGAGCCATTAAAATTAAGTACCGCTGCTGCAAAATACGGCGCAATGATGAGCGCTGCTGCATATTACCCAACATGGATGCAAGAAAAAGATGCGGCAGACGAAAAAAACTTTGCTAACATTTCATATGTAGCTGTTCCGTTCAACGAAATATCGGATAGTGCTGTTACGGTAAAAGATGAAGAAATTAATAGTTATGTAGCAAAACATAAAACACAGTTTAAGCAAGAGGCTGGTAGAACAATTTCTTATGTAACCTTTAGCCAAAATCCTTCGGCTAGTGATAGCGCAAACGCTAAAAAAATAGTAGAAGATTTAAAAGCAGGTTTTGCATCAGATACAAGTGCAAGTGGTTTTGTGGCTCGCAACTCATCAGCTGTTGATTTTGTAGATGATTATTTACCATTATCAAAAATACAATCTAATGTAAAAGATAGCATGGTAAAATTTGGTAATAATGTAGTAAGTGGCCCATTTGTAGATGGAGAAAATTATAGCATTGCAAAAGTATTAGGATCTAAGCAAATGCCAGATAGTGTAAAAGCTCGTCATATACTTATTGGAACAAGAGACCCACAATCAGGAGCAGAACTTATGGCAGATTCTATAGCAAGTAAATTAGCAGATAGTGTTTTAGCCGCTGTAAAAAGCGGTGCTGATTTTGCAGCATTAGCTACAAAATATTCTACAGACCAAGGCAGTAAAGTAAAAGGAGGAGATTTAGGAACTTTTGCTTATGGTCAAATGGTACCAGAGTTTAATACTTATGCTTTCACTAAACCTGTAGGAGAAAAAGGAAAAGTAAAAACACAATTTGGTTACCATATTATAGAAGTAACAAAACAAGGTAATTTTAAACCAGCATATAAAATTGCTATTGTAGCAAAACCAATTTTGCCAAGCGATGAAACAATAAACACAGCAAGTATTGCTGCTACAAAAGCTGCGGCAAATAAAGGCTCTAAAGAATTGGCAGATTATGCTTCTAAAAACGGTTTAAAAATTATTGATTTACCAACAACATTAAAAGAAAATGATTTTAGTGTAGGGCAAATGCAAGATGCTCGTTCTTTAGTAAAATGGGCTTTTGAGGCAAAGAAAGGTGCGGTGAGCGATCCAATTGTAATTGGCGATGATTTTGTAGTAGCTACAGTAAATAAAACTTTTGAAGAAGGCATACAAGATGCAGCTACAGCAAGACCAATGGCAGAAGCGGCAGTAAGAAATCAAAAGAAAGGCGAAATGATTGTTGCAAAAATGGGCGCTACAATGGAAACCGCAGCAGCGGCTTATAATAAACAAATTCAAACAGCAGGTGCTGATTCATCAATAACATTGAGTGCTACTATAATAAACGGAATAGGACCAGAGCCTAAAGTAATTGGCGCAGCATTTAATAAAGAAACTTTGACAAAAGCAACCGCTCCAATTGTTGGTGCAAGTGGGGTGTATGTAATAAAAACTACTGCAGTTTTGCCAAAAGCAGAAGCTACAGCAGAAAAGAAAGCTGCACAAACTACTGCTAAACTTGGTGCCATTCGTCAGCAAGGTAGCAACTGGTTTGAAGCATTGAGAAAACAAGCAGATATAAAAGATGAAAGAAGTAAATTCTTCTAAAATAATATAATAACAAATATAAATGCCGATTGATTTAAACCAATCGGCATTTTCTTTTATCGGTTTTCGCAAATACGGCTGCGTAATAATTTAAAGGAATAAACTATTTTTGCAACAGAAAAATTTTGCACTATGATAAAGACAGGTAACCCAGTAATAAGTATTTATACCGAAATGACACCCAATCCAGAAACGATGAAGTTTGTGGCCAATAAATTATTATA
>JAYTGY010000039.1:0-3355 GCA_043733065.1 Ferruginibacter sp. | reverse complement strand
TGGGTAAGAAAAACTTTTGTTTCTACTTTATTTACATTTTGCCCACCAGCACCACCACTACGAGCAGTTTCCATTTTTACATCGCTTTCTTTTACTTCCACATCCACCTCTTCTGCCTCGGGCATCACTGCCACCGTAACTGCGCTCGTATGTACACGTCCGCTAGCTTCTGTATCTGGCACACGTTGTACACGATGCACACCACTTTCAAATTTCAACAAACCATACACATCATCGCCAGTTACTTCTACTTGTACTTCTTTGTAGCCGCCAACTGTTCCTTCACTTTCGCTAAGCAATGTGGCTTTCCACCCTTTTTTCTCAAAATATTTTAAATACATGCGCAGCAAATCGCCACTAAAAAGCGATGCTTCATCACCACCAGTACCAGCACGTATTTCCAAAATAGCATTCTTTTCATCAAACGGATCTTTGGGTATAAGCATGTTGCGCAAACCCTTTTCTTGCGCTTCTTTTTGTGCTTCCAATTCTGGCAGTTCTTGCTTGGCCATATCACGCATTTCCGCATCGTCGCTATTGAGCACTTCTTTGTTAAATTCAATGTCATCCATCGTTTTCAAGTATGCATTACGTGCAAGCACTACTTTTTCCAGGCTACGGTATTCTTTGCTCAAAGCACTAAAACGCTTATTGTCACTCACAATTTCGGGGTTGGTGAGCGCCACACTTAAGTCGTCGAACTTTGCTTTTATGGCATCTAATTTATCTAACATATAGTATTGAGTATATAGTATTAAGTATCGAGATTAGCACTTAATACTTTTATGATCTTTTTAATTAATAATTTTTTACAAAAAAAACTTCGTTTTTGTTGTCCAAGCAAAAACATAGCTATTTTCAGCTTCATTGGCGTCGCACTCTTGTACATCGTATCTTTATTGAACTTTTATTGTGCAACTTAGAAGCGGCGCAAAATTACGTTTTATCAAATTACTATGCAATACAGAAAAATAAAAGGCAATAATATTTTTGATGGATACCAATTTGTAGGCAATGACAAAGTGCTCGTAACCCAAGCCGATGGCACAATAGAAGCCATTATCAATGAAAAAGATGCGGGAGAAGATGTACAAAATTTAGATGGAATAATATGCCCCGGTTTTGTAAATGCGCATTGCCATATAGAATTGAGCCACTTAAAAAACAAAATTCCGCAGCATACAGGCTTAGTAAATTTTATTGTAGATATTTTAAAACTACGTGCCGCCGATGACGAAATAAAGCAAGATGCCATGCGCCAAGCCGAAGAAGAATTGTACAACGGTGGCACAGTAGCGGTTGGCGATATTTGCAATACAACTGATTCTATTTTTCTAAAAAAGAATAGCAAATTGTACTGGCATAATTTTATAGAGCTAAGTGGTTTTGCAGAAGATATTGCTGAATTAAGATTTGAAAATGGGCAAAATGTGTACCAACAATTTTCGAAAGAATTACATTCTTCAAATTACATGGACTCCCAAGTCCCACTTGCGGGGGGATTTAGGGGGGCTTTTTCTCCTCATGCTCCTTACTCCGTTTCTTCAAAATTGTTTCAATTAATAAATGAAAATTCAGCTGGTAAAACCTTAAGTATACACAATCAAGAAACTGCATTTGAAAACGAATTTCTACAAAATAAAACTGGCGATTTTTTAAGATTGTACGAAAATTTAGGAATTAATATTTCATCATTTGTACCAACAAATAAAAGCAGTTTACAATCTTGGTTGCCACAATTGCATCATGCAAAAAAAATAATTTCGGTACACAATAGTTTTACAAATGAAGATGATTTAATTTTTGCAAATAATTTTTCATCCACTCAAGAAATGTATTTCTGCCTTTGCCCAAATGCAAATTTGTATATAGAAAATACGTTGCCACCAATAGATGTTTTAATGAAAAATAATTGCAATATTGTACTTGGCACAGATAGCTATGCCAGCAATACACAACTCAATATTTTTGAAGAAATAAAAACGATACAAAAAAACTTTCCTGATATTTTGTTAGAAAAAATACTGCAATGGGCTACGATAAATGGTGCAAGGGCATTGGGTTTTGATGATGTTTTAGGAAGTTTTGAAAAAGGAAAGAAGGCGGGGATAGTTTTGATAAAAGAGATGGAAGCCAATAGAGTTTTTTTGTAAAAAATTTAAAATATTTTCATAACTTTAAGCTACCATTTAAAAACTAACTATGGCTAAAATAGTAAAGGCATTAACGATAGTAGATGAAGTAATAGCGAATAAGATTTATTATATCAGAAAGCAAAAAATAATGCTAGATAGAGATTTGGCAGAATTGTATGGTGTACAGGCTATACGATTAAGAGAGCAAGTAAAAAGAAATATCGAAAAGTTTCCTCCAAAATTCATGTTTCAGCTAACAGCCAAAGAAGTAGAAACATTGGTATCGCAAAATGCGATACCATCAAAACAGCAATTAGGTGGTTTTTTGCCTTATGCTTTTACTGAGCATGGTGTATTGATGTTATCAGGTGTTTTGAAAAGTAAACAAGCATTAGATGTAAGTATTGGCATCATAGAAATCTTTGTAAAAATGAGAGAAATGCTTGCGACTAATAAAGATATTTTACTTCAAATGCAGAAAATAGAAAAAAAGCTTACGGCCCATGACGAGGATATAAAAACTATTTTTAGTGTATTGAAAAAACTAATAAATACACCGCAAGAACCAAGGAAAAGAATTGGGTTTAAGCCAGATGATATTTGATACTAAAATGAAAAAATTAAAAAATATTCACCCAGGAGAAATCTTAAAAGAAGAATTTTTAGATGAAATAGAAATTTCTGCATACAAACTTGCTAAAGATTTAAAAATACCGCAAACAAGAATTTCAGAAATTGTAAAAGGTAAAAGAAGAATTTCTGCAGATACAGCACTGCGTCTATCTTTTTATTTTAATAATTCCGCAAAATTTTGGATTGGTTTGCAAGATGATTATGATATTGAAGAAGCCATGCAAAAAGGCAAAAATTCATTTAAAGGCATAAATCAATTTGTGAGAATTACTGCATAAAACTTCGCTATAATCTTCGCTTAAGTCCCCCTGTGGGGGATTTAGGGGGCTAACACTTCCTGCATCACCATCAGCGTCTTCATCACCCCAAAATCATGAATATGCAACGCATAATACTCCATGTATTTTTGCAACAATTCTCTTCGCTTAAGATGGTTTAATTTTAGTTGACTCAATTCACTCGGCACCATAATCTTTAATAACTCAGCAGTTAATTGAGCATTTTCTCCTTCCAAAAAATAAATATGGTGAGGTTTTTCTGCTATAAAATTGCCTTCTTGTAAATCGAGAAAGCAATTTTCTTCTGAA
>JAYTGY010000038.1:0-4946 GCA_043733065.1 Ferruginibacter sp. | reverse complement strand
GCCTGTTTTATTATATACTTTTTTGAAAGCAGAGTTAAACAATTCTGTAGTGTCTATTTGCATTAAAAAATTGCTACTTGGCAAAAGCGGGTTTGCTGTGCTAGCAGCGTAAGTAATATTTTGAGTATTTATTATAGAAAAGTTGTACGGATAAACAGGCGTTAATGTATTTTCAAAAATAAACACATCAACTGCATCTGCACCTGTAAGTTCGTTATTGGTTTCATAAATTTCCGAAATTCTATCTGTATGGTCTAACTTTATAAATAATTTGTTTAAACCAACATCGGTAGTTGGGTTTATAGGAATATTAAGTTGTAAACTATCTTCGTTTCTTATAGCTTTTATTAAAGTATCTAAAACGGTTACTGGTGCTGTAGTATTTGGTAATAAACGTTTTACATACACACGCATAGAATCATTGATAGCTTTACCAAGGTTTCTCATTTTAATTTTTACATTAAAAGATGCATCTGCTACAGTAATAATACTTGGGCTTACTTTTACGAGTTCTTTCTCTATTACGTAATCTGGTTTTGGAAAATTATTTACTTTTATAGAAGGATCGCCATTCAAGTTTATTTCTTCTAAATGCATTCTTTGGGTATGAATCAAAGATGGATTATTGCCACCCCAATAATTTATTACATCTTTTATTTGGCTACCAATTGCTTGACCATACATTACATTACCAATATCTGTAAAAAGTCTTTGGTTGTATCTATCTAAATTGTCAGGAATACCATAATGTGTGCTTGCCAAAAATCCTATACTTCCTTTTTGCGCAGTAAAAATATATTTTTCTGATATAGTTTGTTTTCCTGTTAAACGTTGCGGATCAAAATTGTAAAAATTTCCTGCATTACAACCACTCACATTAAAAAATGGATACTTACCAGTGCTATTATATATTTCAGGATTAGATAAATTAAATTCAAACACATCTGCAGATGAATGACCAAAATAAGATATTATACCCAATCCTTCTTGAAACAATTGTGATATTCTTTCGCCATTGGCTTGTTGTATAATTGTAGCACTTGTTTTAGCAAATGTTTCGCTATGTGCACCAAACAATGTATCGTTTAAAATATTAGCATAAGCAGTAGTAACATTTGGGTTATCGTTTCCATTAGCATAATATTGAAATTGTGCACTCTCCGCATCACTAGCCCCGCCAACAACAAAAGCTACATTTTTCATCCAAGCTTTATCTACAATCTTTGGGCTTTGAAATTTTTGAGCGGCCTCGTATTGTATTACTTTTTGTAAATAATTACCTACCTCTGTACCGTTTATTGCTGCTATTCTTCCAATTGGTATTATTGGAGATACAACACCTGGTAAAGAAACTAAAGATACATCAGAAGACGGCCACCCGAAGGTTGGCACCAAATCCAATTTATCGGCAATTGGATCCGATTCGTGCAACCTATGGTCGTAATAAGTAAGCCCTCTTCCTATTACAAAAACAAACTTTGGTTTTACGGGGTACTGCTGATCTATAAATCGTACAAAATCTCTTATTGCGGCAGGGTGCGATTTTATACCAAACGAAAACTGATCTCTTAATTCATTGATGTCAAAAATTTTAGCGTTATATCCTCCACCATTTGTAGAGCTTCTATATGCTCTATATGCTTCTACATTATTTACAGCATTGCCATCATTGTACAATGCAGGGTTACTTATAATAATAAAATCGCCACGAGTAGTAGCTGAGTTATAATCTACAAATGTTTTAGAAGTAATGTTGCTTACAACATTTGTATTTGCTGTTTCTATATTGTTTAAAATAAATTTTCTTAGTGGGTCTGAAGATGCCGGCAATACAAATTTTACTTTGCCAGGTACGCTTACAATATCTCCGACAAATCTTTTACCATTATTTACATCGTACAAAACTGGCGCTTCGGTTCCATAATTAAAATTATCTATTAATAAATAATTTCCCATAGCAGATGGGGCCAATTCAAAATAAAAAGATTTTTGGTTATTAAAATTAAAAATAGCAGGGTATGTAATTCCTACAGTAAATATTACCATATTCTCTAATGGAGGAGTATAATATGGGTTTGCCAGCCCGTTTTCATTCTTAAGCTCAAAATTAATATTTACGTTGGATGTGTTTTGTAAGTAAGATATAGGCAAATTAGAAAAATTAAAAATACCTTCTCTACTGCTATAAGATGGGTCTAAAGATGGTATTGATTGGGAACCAAATAATTCGTTGTTAAATATCTTCATTTTAAGCGACCTAGATCCGTATGAAGTATTATAATAAACTTTTCCTCTCAAATTTAAACCATTAGAGGGACCTGCTGCATAAACATTTAAATCTGCAATATTTTGAGTAAAGGTTATTGGTGCTGCTGGTGCTGCTATTGTACCAGGAGATGCCTGTATTACTCCACTACTAAACCCTTCGCCATTATCGTAAGAAGAAGAGTAAATATAGGTTGTAGTTGCATTTTCGCCATACCCCAAGTTTATTTGATTTTTGTAATACAAATCTATTTTACGCATAAAATAAGCATCGGGAGTTGTTGGCCCAGATGCTGAATTAGTTGCTATATTGTATCTAAGGTTTCCACCTGCGGTATTAACTGTAAGAAAATACGTTGCTGTATCAGTTTCTAAACTGTATTTATCGGCCAATTGAAATTCTGGTCTTTTATACAATTCCGCATCTGGTTTAGCATCATTCATTTCTCCCCAAAACTCTATATAATCTGAAGCTCCAAGTGTTGTACCAGTTACTGGTGTAAACAATCGTACTTGTTTTCCATTTCTCCAAAGCTGAAAATGATCTGCATTGGTAGCTGCAAGCCCGGCACTTACCAATGTAGCTTGTGGTATGCGGCAAATATTATCTGCTGCTATTTTAAATTTGTAGTATGTTTTACTGTAATCTATCCAGCTATTATTTAACTGTGCACTTGCAGTATAAACTACCAATAACAATAATGGAAGTAATATTTTTTTTATCATGACAATAGAATTTGTTCGTTTATTATTCGTCTTCTTTTTTACCAAAACTTATACGTAATGAAATTACATGCGTATATAATGGATTAGATTGATTGGCAAGATTAGTAAATGCATAATCAATATTTAATTTTTTTATTTTAAAGCCAGCTCCTAAGCTTGGTTGATATATCCATACTTTTTTTTGATTAAGCGTATCGCCATCTGCCAATGCTCTTTGAAAATTTGTGATACCTGCTCTTACAAAAAATGCATCTTTTATGCCTGCTTCCAATCCTACATGCGGATCTATACTTATTGTATTTCCACTAAACACTGTATTTCGTTTACCATCAAAGGTTACATCTATATTAGCTTCTGTTAGTAATTTAATATTTTCGCCAATATTAAAAGTATAAGCCCCGCCTAGCGCAAGCCTTGGTGCAGTAAGTTCGGTTGACTTTACTGGAATATCATTTTTAGTAAGGTATAATGCTTCTTTTTCTTTTTCTGTAAATTTAAATGTCCAAGCATTAAACGTACTTGTTACATCTTTTGCTACTAATCCAACACTCCATTTTTCGCCTCTCATTTGCAAGCCAGCATCTAACCCAAAGCCCCATGCGTTTGCAAATTTACCAACTTTTCTATAAATTACTTTTGCGTTAATACCTGCATGAATACTGTAGTTATCGGTTTCTTTTACTTGTTGTGCAATTGATAATAAAAAAGCATAATCGGCAGAAGAAAAAGATTGAATATTATTAAAGTTTAAACTACCATCTGGCTCTACTAAAAAAAGTGTGTTAGGAATATCGTCCACAGCAAATCTTAACAAAGAAAAACCAATTGTTCTTTTATTGTCTTGAATTGGCAAAGCAACGGCAGCATAATCATATTTTGCAATACCGCCAAAATACTCTGCATGCATAATGGCAGCTGCGGGGTCATCTTTTACTTCAGTTAATCCAGCAGGATTCCAGTAACCAGCTGTAGCATCTTTTACAGATGCTACTTGTGCATTCCCCATCCCTAATCCTTTTGCACCAGCTCCAATGTTTAAAAATTCATTGGAATATTTTCTAAACTGAGCATTACTTTGGTTAGAAAAAAACAATGAAAATATTATAAAAGCAAAAAAGCTTTGTTTCATATTAGATAAATTAATAATTAAAATTGCACTAAATATACTTACTAACGAAAAAAAATGTAAAAAAGTACGTAAAGCCGTATTAATCATTTACTTTTTTCTACCCAAATGTAAGATAATATAGGGATAATTTACCCAAAAGCTTGTGCCTATTATACAACAAGCCGCTTATTAAAAGTATTTATCACACTATTTTTTTTGGCTAAATACAAATAAAATCAGTAATTAAGCAGATAGTATTAGTTTATCTGAAAATTTCTTTACACTTTGCAGCCTAAATAATAACGTAAATACAATAATACAAAATGAATAGTTTTATAACAGAGTTAAAATGGAGAGGAATGTTGCAGGATATTATGCCAGGTACTGAGGAGCAACTAAATAAAGAAGTAACTAGCGGCTATGTTGGTTTCGATCCAACTGCCGATAGTTTGCATATAGGCAGCCTTGTGCCAATATTATTACTAGTTCATTTACAAAAATCAGGGCACAAACCCGTTGCACTTATTGGTGGCGCTACTGGTATGGTAGGCGACCCAAGTGGAAAAAGTGAAGAACGTAATATGCTTAGTGAAGATGTGCTCAATAAAAATGTGGAAGGAATAAAAAAACAATTGCAAAAATTTTTAGATTTTGATAGTAAAGTAGCCAATGCAGCCGTGATGGTTAATAACTACGACTGGTTTAAAGGCATTAGTTTTTTAGATTTTATAAGAGATGCTGGCAAACATATTACCGTAAATTATATGATGGCAAAAGATAGTGTGAAGAAAAGATTGGAAGGAGAAAATGGCATGTCGTTTACAGAATTTACTTACCAGCTGGTGCA
>JAYTGY010000037.1:0-4955 GCA_043733065.1 Ferruginibacter sp. | reverse complement strand
AGGGATAACTTATAAAATTTATTTTTACTTTAACCCAAAAACTTTTAAATCCGCTCAAACGAACTCAATAATTGCACAGCACACAATAATTATTACCTTCGCCACTTAAAAAAACATACTTTATGTGGTTGAACAACATCTTAGAAACAATAGGCAACACGCCGCTCATTAAAATAAATAAAATAACCAAAGATTTGCCTTGTACTGTGCTGGCAAAGGTTGAATACTTTAACCCTGGTAATTCTATAAAAGATCGTATGGCGCTTAAAATGCTAGAAGTAGCCGAGCTCGAAGGAAAAATAAAACCAGGTGGTACTATAATAGAAGGTACTAGTGGCAATACTGGTATGGGTCTGGCTTTAGCCGCATGTGTAAAAGGTTACAAATGTATTTTTACCACCACCGAAAAACAATCGAAAGAAAAAGCCGATATTTTAAAAGCCGTAGGTGCCGAAGTAATTGTATGCCCTACCAATGTAGAACCCGAAGACCCACGCTCCTACTATTCTGTATCTAAAAGATTGGCTACAGAAGTGCCCAACTCTTGGTACGTAAACCAATACGATAATTTAGCAAACAGATTGGCGCATTACGAACAAACGGGTCCAGAAATTTGGGAACAAACCGAAGGAAAAGTAACACACCTTGTTGTAGCCACAGGCACTGGCGGTACCATTGTAGGCACGGGCAAATATTTAAAAGAAAAAAATCCTAATATTAAAGTATGGGCAATAGATAGCTATGGCTCATTATTAAAAAAATATTTTGAAACCGGTGAGCTAGATCAGAAAGAAGTGTATCCATACATCAGTGAAGGATTTGGCGAAGATTTTGTACCAGAGAATTATGATATGCAATACATAGATGAATTTACAAAAGTAACCGATAAAGATGGCGCAGTAATGGCAAGGCGTATTGCAAAAGAAGAAGGTATTTTTGGTGGATATAGCTGTGGTAGCTGCTTGCAAGGTTTAATGCAACTGAAAGATCAATTAAAAAAAGATGATGTAGTTGTTTGTATTTTTCACGACCATGGTAGCAGGTATGTGGGTAAAGTATATAACGACCAGTGGATGATGGAGCGTGGATTTTTGGATGTAAAAACGTTTAAAGATTTGGTAAGTGGGCGTGGATCTCAAAAACTAATTACAGTTACACCTCAACAAACTGTGCTGGAAGCCATAGATTTAATGAAGAAATATGATATAGAAAATATTCCAGTTTTTGTTGGGGAAGATAATGTAGGCGCTATATCTGCACACGGTTTGTTTGATAAAATATTAAACAATGCCGATATAAAAAATCAGACAATAGAATCTGTAATGGAAAAACCCTATCCATTGGTGGCTTTTGATACAGCCGTTGAGCGATTGAGTACATTTATTACAAAAGAAAATGGTGCGGCATTAAGCAAAGACGAAAGCGGCTTTCATCATATCGTAACAAGGCACGATATTATACAAAGCCTTTCAAAATAGTATGCGTTTTAATACGCTGTAAAGTTACCTTAGCCATAAAACATTTAAAGTGTTGCATTTAAGAAAAAATGTAACACTTTTTTTATGCACATTTGTGAATAACTGATACGTGTTTTTACGAAAATGAATTTGTAGTAATTACACTACAAATATGAAATAATACTTAAAATGATGTATTTACTTCATTGCAATAATAGAGCAATATTGCGCTTGTTTATTATTTAAAGGAGCTGCATCTTTACAACGAAATTAAGATATATGTTTTACAAAATTTAACACTGTCTTATTCGTTTCGCTTTAGATCTTTAAATACCGAATGAAAAACCAAACCCGATTATCCTGCTTATGCCCTAAAAAGCGATGATAGCAACAACTAAGCTTGTCACTTAAAAAACCGACAAAATCAGTATCCTGCTTATGCCGTAAAAAGCGATGATAGCTAAAAACAAAGACCTAGTTTTGTTTTAAATGAAAAATGTTAACCAGTATCTTGCTTATGCTGTAAAAAGCGACGATAGCAAAAACAACGAATCTAAACCTGTAAAAACCAAAAGAGTTCTTATCTAGCTTATGCCCTAAACCATTAAAAAGTTAAGAGCTACCAAAACACTGAAACCGGAACATAATTTAACTGACACAAAAACCCAGTATTAAGTACCGAGCTGAAAAACCATTTCTGTGTGTGTTATTTACAAAGTATTACTTCCACAATCTTTTACAAAAAAAAAGCATTGTGGAAGTTTTTTGTTTTATGGAACTATTGTATTTTTATACATGTTCATTCATTCCATTTGTGCTCCAACATCTTCTCCCAAACGAGTTATTTCATTGGTACCATCTATTACCGAATTACTACATTATTTACAATTAGAAGATGAAACTATTGCAATTACAAAATTTTGCGTTCACCCTCCTGAATGGTTTAAAAGTAAAACCCGTATTGGCGGTACAAAAAATATTAATATAGAAAAAATTATTTCTTTACAACCAGATCTTATTCTTTGCAATAAAGAAGAAAACGTACAAGCCCAAATAGAAACATTGGCTGCTTCTATACCTGTGTATATGTGCGATGTAAAAACCTTTGATGATGCTTTACAAATGATAAAAGATATTGGCATACTAACTTCCAAAGAAATTGAATCAACTAAGCTCATAAAAAGTATTGATCTAACATTTAAACAATTCAAAATTTTATCTACCCAAAAAATAAAAACAGCATATTTAATTTGGAAAGAACCGTATATGACTATTGGTGGCGATACTTTCATTTCTAGTATGATGGAAAAGGCTGGGTTGGAAAATATATACAAAACCGAAAACCGTTATCCTACAAAAACTGTAACAGAAATACAAAATGATAATCCCCAACTTATTTTATTATCCTCAGAGCCGTATCCTTTTAAGCAAAAACATATTGCAGAACTGCAAGCATATTTTCCAAAAAGTATTATTCTTTTAGCTGATGGCGAAATGTTTAGTTGGTATGGTAGCAGAATGCTTTATGCAGCTCAATATTTTAAAGAATTACAAGCGCAATGTCAAACTTTATAAAAGTGGCATATAAATTAGAGGTGGCACCATTATTATAGACTTTATTGTATAAAATCAGTATTAAAAAAGGTGTCACCCCAATTATAGCCGTGGACAATTTTTAATGTACCTCTTTGAAAGTAATTTTTAATTCAAAAGTCTATACTGAGAGTTGTCAGCTTTTGCTACAATTTTAAATATAGCCATGTGACATTTTTACGCCATCAGTTTCTTACTTTTGCAAAAAACAAGTTATGAGTAAATACGGATCAGGGGTTTTACATGGTGCAGCACTGGAAGCTTTGTATAACGATGCAAAAGACAATCAATTTGCTTTGCCAGCAGTAAATACAATTGGCACAAATACTATTAATGCTACTTTAGAAGCAGCTGCAAAAGTAAATTCGCCTGTAATCATACAATTTTCAAACGGTGGTGCACAGTTTATTGCAGGCAAAGGAATGCAAAACGATAAATTGCAAGCCAATATTGCTGGAGGCGTATCTGGTGCATTGCACATACATAATGTGGCTAAGTATTATGGTGTGCCTGTGGTGTTGCATACCGATCATGCATCTAAAAAATGGTTGCCATGGATAAGTGGATTGATAGATGCAGGAGAGCAATTTTATAAAGAAAAAGGTCAGCCATTGTTTAGCTCGCACATGTTGGATTTATCGGAAGAACCTATTGAAGAAAACATTGCAACATCGGTAGAATTTTATAAGCGTATGGCGCCGTTGGGTATGAGCATAGAAATTGAATTGGGCGTAACTGGCGGTGAAGAAGATGGTGTTGACAATAGTGATATTGATAATGATAAATTATATACGCAACCAGAGCATGTGGCGTATTCTTATACAGAGCTGAGCAAAGTTGGTAAATTATTTACAGTAGCTGCAGCTTTTGGAAATGTGCATGGGGTTTACAAATCTGGCAATGTACAATTAACACCTATTATTTTAAAAAATAGTCAAGATTATATTGAACGTGAATTGAAGACTGGACCAAAACCAGTTTACTTTGTATTTCATGGTGGTAGTGGCTCTCCGCAAAATCAAATTAGAGAAGCTATAAGTTATGGCGCTATAAAAATGAATATTGATACCGATTTGCAATGGGCATTTTGGGAAGGAATTTTAGAAAACTATAAAAAGAACGAAGGATATTTGCAAGGGCAATTGGGAAATCCTGAAGGAGCAGATTCTCCAAATAAAAAACATTACGACCCTCGTGTATGGTTGCGTAAGGGTGAAGAAACTTTTATGAAAAGATTAGAAGTAGCTTTTGAAGATTTGAATTGTATTAACAGAAATGCATAATTTAATGATAATGGCGGGTGGAACACCCGCCAAGGCTTTGCGCCGCTGTGGTTGTTCCACCAAAAGCGTTAATCAGTCTTAATGCAATCGATAAAATATTTTTTTTGATACTAAATAACTTTTAGATGAAAAAAGAAGAAGATTTTGAAGCTAGTATTGCTGGAGAAGACAGTGGAGCTTCACATTTAAAAACAAGTTGGTTTAAGCGCATAAAAAAAGGTATTCTTACATCTACAAAAGATAAGAAAGACGCACCTGATGGCTTATGGGAAAAATGCCCTGAATGTAAATACACTTGTACTATTTCAGAATTGGAAGAAAATTATTTCGTTTGTCCAAAATGCGAATATCATCATAGAATTGGGAGCGCAGAATACTTTGAAATTTTATTTGACAACAGCGAATACCAAGAGCTTTTTGCCAATATAAAATCGAAAGATATGTTGGGTTTTGTTGACCTAAAGCCATACAACAAAAGGCTGGAAGACACTTACAAAAAAACTGATATTCATGATTCTATTACAGTAGCACATGGAAAACTCGATGCCCATGATTTTGTAGTAGCTTGTATGGATTTTGAATTTATTGGTGGCAGCCTAGGAAGTGTAATGGGCGAAAAAAT
>JAYTGY010000036.1:0-12587 GCA_043733065.1 Ferruginibacter sp. | reverse complement strand
AAATGTTGGTGTTACTTGTGGCGTTATGGTAACACTCGTAGTAGCAGTTACTGCAGGGCAACCGCCACTTGCAGCAATGGTATAAGTAACTACATAAGGCGTTGCAGATGCTGTACTCGTACTTGGTGTAAGAGCACCAGTTATTGCATCAATGCTCAAACCAGCTGTACTGCTGTAAGTGCCTCCTGTTCCTGTACCACCAAGGATTACAGGTTGTGCAGTTGTAATAGATTTACAGAATGGTGAACCTGCATAATTAATGATTGGCGATGGAGGCGTACATGCTGTAGCTATACAAGATTGTGATCCTGCTGTAAAACATCCTACACCTGTAGGCGTAACTGTAATTACAACAGTATTGCCACCTGCCAAACCAGTAACAGAATACGTTAATATATTACCAATACCGACAGTTGCACTAGCAGCTCCACCGTTTATTGTATATGATACATTGTAGCCAGTTGCGCCAGCTACTCCAGCCCACGTAAATGCAACAGCGTTAGTTGTACTCGTTCCACAATTTACAGTTGGTGCAAGCAATGGATTTACACTAACTGTTACAGGTTTAATATCGAAACAACCAGCAGCTGTTGTAGCTTTAATAAAGTAAGTACCTGCTGTTGCAGTTGTAGGTGTATTGTAAGAAGTTGTTGCTGCAATATCTGTCCAATAAGATAATGTAAGACCAGCAGTAGAACCACTTGTTATGGCTGCGTTTGTTATATCGACAGTGTTTGGCGCACATACTGCAAGAGGATTTGTAACTAACAATGTTGGTAATGGGTTCACCGTTACCGTTACTGGTTTAATATCAAAACAACCAGCAGGCGTTGTAGCTTTTATGTAATACGTACCAGCCGTTGCTGCAGTTGGTGTTAGATATGGAATTGTAGCTGCGTTATCAGTCCAGTAAGTTAAAGTTGCACCTGCTAATGTTGAACCAGCTGTTACTGTAGGCAATGTTATGTTTACGGTATTAGGTGCACATTCTGCTGAAGGATTTGTAATAACCAAAATTGGTTTCGGATTTACTGTTACAATAATAGTAACGGGATCTCCAACACAACCAAAAGAATTTGTTTCTACTACTTGCATAGTTGCAGTACCTAATGTTGTCCAGGTAACCGTAATTAAATTTGGCGTAGTACCTGCAGTTACTGTGCCATTACCACCAGTAAGTGGTGTAACACTCCATACATAGGTAGAGCCCGCATGAAACTCCACACCATAGGGCTCTGTAGCGTTTATACATACTTGATGGTCGCCAGTAGTTGGATATGGATTTTGCGCAAAAGCGTTTACTCCACTAAAAAGTAGTACGAGTAAAAAACTCCATTTTGTAAATTTATTTTGTGGGGACATTTTTTTTATTTTAAAAAAGTTTACTACAAATTGTTTCTTGTTAAAATTATTTTTTTCTTTTTTTAATAAATGGTTATCTAAATAATCAAATACTTTTTTACATGTACTTTAAATGCAATGAGCAATAAACTCAACCATTTCAAAAGTATTGCTCCAACATTCCCATTGAGGAAGCGGTTTTTTTGTAAAAAAGAATATGTATTAATATTTCTCATTTTAAATGTTGTATTAATTATGTGATATTATGATAGGAATTGGTTTAGGATTTATGGTAACATTTGTTGTTGCAATTGTATTGGCACAACCTGCTACACCAAGTTTGGTGTAAGTAACTACATACGGCGTTGCAGATGCTGTGCTCGTACTTGGTGTAATGGCACCAGTTATTGCATTTATACTTAAACCAGCTGTACTGCTAAAAGTGCCGCCAGCAAAGGTTCCTGTACCTCCAGGTATAACATTTTGCGCAGCAGTAATATTTGTGCAAAAAGGTCCTGTATAATTAATAGTTGCAGTAACTAATGGGCAAGCCAATGTTGTACAAGTTTTTGTTGCTGCTGTAAAACATCCCACACCTGTTGGGGTTACTGAAATTAAAACATTGTCAAGTGCATTTAATCCAGGCACTTGATACGTTAATAAATTTCCTATTGCGCCAATAGTTACAACTACACCTCCATTTATTTGATAAGAAATGGTATAACCAGTAGCGCCTGCAAGAGCAAGCCAATTAAATATTACACTGGATGATGTTGCTGTGCCACAAGTAATGGTTGGTAAAAGTGAAGAGCCAATTGTGCCAACTATAATAATAAAAGTATTCAAACATCCTCTTGCATCTTTTACTGTAATTATGTAAGGCCCAGCTGCAAGCCCAGTAAAAATATTACTTGCTTGAAAAGCAATTCCGTCTTTACTAAATGTTAGTGGTAAAGTACCACCAGTTGCAATTGCGGTTATTGTACCATCACTTAATCCGCAAGAAGCAGGAGAAGAAGTTGCAGTAAGAGAAGGACCGGCTAAATTTAAAACTGTAACAGATAAAGTTTTTATACAACCGTTTGCATCCCTTACATAAATAATATAACTGTTTGCTAATAATAAATTAAAAACGCCTGTTGCTTGATAAGTAATTCCATCTTTACTGTATTGTAATATGCCCGTGCCGCCAGTTGCTGTTGCGGTTATGCTTCCATTTGCAAGACCACATGCAGCATTAATAACTGTTGCTGTTAATGTTTGTGGACCTACTGTATTTCCTACAAAAACAACCATTGTATTTCGGCAACCGTTTACATCTTTTACAGTAATCGTGTAACTGCCAGATAACAATAATGAAAAACTACCTGTTGGCTGATAAGTTGTTCCTCCATTATTGCTGTATTGATATGGTGCTGTTCCTCCTGTTGCAAAAACAGTAATGCTTCCATCAGCATTGCCGCACTTAGAAGGAACTATTGTATGTGTAAATGTTGGTGCACCAATATTACCAATAGAAATGCCTGTTGTGTTTGTACAGCCTCTGTCATCTTTTATGGTAACAGTATAAAACCCCGCTGCCAAGCCGCTAAAAATATTACTGCTTTGGTAAACCGTTCCGTCTATTGAATATGTGTATGGCGAACTGCCCGAAGCACCTGTGGCAACAATGCTTCCGTCATTATTATTGCAGGTTGCAGAAATGGTAAATGAAGTAACTGTTGGTCGGGCAATTGCAGGCACGGTTACCGAAATAAAACTATTGCAGGTGAGTGCATCTTTTACATACAATGTGTATGTGCCTGGTGCAATATTTGTAAATACATTTCCTGTTTGAAAAGAAAATCCATCAATGCTGTATTGCAATGGTGCATTGCCACCTATACCTATAGCCGTAACTGTTCCGTTGTTCAAATTACAAGAAGCTGCTACTGTTACTGCTGTAACTGTTGGTGCATCAGGGTTTGTAATGGTAATAATTTTTGTATTGATACAACCACCAGCGTCTTTTACATTCACTGTATAAGTTCCGCTGGCAAGCCCTGTAAAAATACCTGTTGGCTGATAAGTACCTCCATTAATATTAAAACTCAGCGGAGCGGTTCCAACTCCAGCTGCTGTTATCGTTCCGTCATTAAGCAAACATGTTCCATTCGTAAAAGTTGTAGTAATGGATGGCCCTCCGATTGCAGGAACAACTACTATCAATGTAGTTATACATCCACCAGGATTATCAGGCGGTGTTGTAAAACTTGCATCATCAGCCATTAGGATTGTATAAGTACCCGTAGCTAACCCACCAAATGTTGTGGAAGGATCAAACGTAACCCATGTTGTACCGCCATCTATACTTGCATGAAACGGAGTATTTGGTCCTATACCCGTTATAGCAATGGAACCGTTAGTGGTATTGCATGCAGTGCCGGTTACAACTGTTGTTCCAGTAGATAAAACTGCAGGTAATAAATTTACCTGAATTGTTTTTGTGCAGCCACTTGCATTCATAGCAGTAACGTAATGTATGCCAGGTGATACTCCCAAAAATAACTGTGTAGCATTCGGAATATAAGAACCAAAATCTAAACTGAATGTACATGTACCGCAGTTTGCTCCATTCACTCTCGGGTTTGTAATTTTCCCCACCACATCGCCATCACATGGATAATATTTTGCAACAACCGTAAAAGTTGAAATCGGCGTACCTGTAATAGTATTTAAAATAGTTATTGCTTGCGTAGCAATACAACCAGTAGCATCTTTTACATAACAAGTATATGTACCTGCCAATATATTTATAAAAGTTCCGATTGCCTGATAAGCAGTTCCATTAATACTGTACGTTAATGGTGCAACACCGCCAATACCAGATATTACAATTACGCCATTTGCCGCACCACAAGTGGCTCCTAGCGGACTTATAACATTTATAGCCGGACCGGTAACTGATAATACTGATGCAAATTTCGTAACAATACAACCAGTTGCATCTTTTACATACACGGTATAATTTCCGGGAGTAACAGCATTAAAAATATTGCTGCCCTGATAAACCGTTCCGTTGATACTGTAGGTAAGCGGAGCAACTCCGCCGGTGGCAGTAACAGTAATTACACCATTGCTTGTATTGCAAGATGCAGTGATGGTGCTTACAGAAAAACTTAATCCAGAAACATTATTAAGTGTTACCGTTGTAGTACTAGTACAACCATTTGCATCTTTAATAGTGATGGTATAAATACCGATACCAAGCCCATTAAAAACATTGCTTCCCTGAAAAGTTGTTCCATCAATACTGTATGTGTAAGGCGATAAACCAAGAGAGCCTGTTGCTGTTATTACACCATTATTTACACTGCATGATGTAGGTGTTGCTACCGCTGAAACCGTTGGCCCTGCTGTATTTGTAACCACAACAATAAATGCACCGATACAACCAGGTGCATCTTTTACATACACGGTATAAGTGCCTGCGCCTACGGCAGAAAATGTACCTGATGGCTGATAACTTATTCCGTTAATGCTGTATGAATAAACCGGTGTACCGCCAGTACCAACAACAGTAATTGTTCCTGTATTAGAGCCGCATGCAGAAGGAGTAGATGTAGCTGTAGCTGATGGTCCGCCAGTACTTGAAACCGTTACACTCAACGTTTTTTTACAGCCCAATGCATCCTGTACAGTGATGGTATAAACGCCTGCAGCCAGCCCCGTAAAAATATTATTAATCTGAAAACTAATACCGTCAATACTGTATTGCAAAGGAGCAATGCCACCTGCTCCGTTTGCTGTTATACTGCCGTTTACATTGCTACATGCTGCTGGAGTAGTGGTGGCTGTAAGTGTTGGTGCTGCTGAGTTTGCAACTACAACTACAGCTGTTTTTGTACAACCGATAGCATCTCTAACAGTAACGGTATAAGTTCCTGGCGTAAGCCCAGTAAATACATTGCTTGCCTGAAAAGTATTACCGTTAATACTGTAATCATACGGTGAACTGCCACCAGAGCCAAAAGCAGTTATGGAGCCATTATTAAACCCGCAACTAGCAGTTGCTGGAATTGCCGTAAGAAAAACGCCTGCAGATGTTGTAATGGTAACAAGCGTTGCATTTGTACAACCAGTTGCATCTTTTACCGTAAGTGTATATTGCCCAGGAAGCAACCCTGTAAAAAAACTACTGCTTTGATAAACCGTTCCGTTAATACTGTATTGCAGTGGTGCAGTGCCGCCAGTTGCATTTGCAGTGATGGTTCCTGTATTTAAACCACATGTTGCATTGGTACTTGTAAAAGTTAATGTTGGTCCGTTGCTATTTAAGATGGTAACAACAATAGTATTTGGGCAGCCGCCTGCATCTTTTACGATAATAGTATAAATGCCTGCTGCCAATCCTGTAAAAATACCTGTTGGTTGAAAAGCTCCGCTGTTTATATTGTATGTATATGGACCTGTAGTGCCAGAACCTGTTGCAGTTATTGTACCTGTACTTGCACCACATGTTGTATTTGTTTGTGTGATGGTAATCGTTGGGCCAGGTATAACAAAATTTGTGGTTACCTGTAAGCCGCTACACGCTAGGTTTATTGTAGCAGTAACGTTATAAGTTATGTTAGGATTTAAGCCTGTAAATATTCCTGTTGTGTTTGTTGCAATTTGTGTAGTTCCTATAAAAAGTACATATGTTGTAGTAGAACCAAGCGGTGGTGTTGGGCTAACCGTGGCAGTTGCACTTGCTGTAACGCAGTTGGGTACTACGTTTAATGTATAAGCAGTTGTAGGGCAATACGCAGAAATATCAAACGATGAAACAAAACCATCACCACTTGCATATAATAATTTTTGTGTTTCGTTGTAAGCAAGATCGTAAACAGATTTTGTTCCGAACCCTGTAACAAAAAGATCTGGAGCAGCTGCATCATCAAAAGAAGTACCATTAAATTTATATACTTTTATAGTTCCGTTTACATCACCCACAAAAATATTATCGCATGCATCGGCAACAATTCCGCCCTGCATTTTTGCAATGTTTGTAGGTACCGTTAATGCTGTGCCCACGTTTGCGCCAGTGGTTTTATCAATTGCTTTTAAATTTTTTCCGTTCCAGTAATACAAATATGAACTGTTCACGGCAAGCATGTTTACTGAATTATCTTGCAAGCCAAATCCGCCTAGTGCCATATACGGACGGTTTGCAGCTTCCTGCAAAACAGGAAAACCTGATTGCACTTGCCATGCAATAGTACCAGCACTGTAAGGTTGATTGTGTTTTAAAATAGCATTATTTAAAGATGGTGAAAGACCCGCAGCATACGTGGTGTACATACTGTTGGTTACAGGATCAATAACCATATCGGCCATATCTTGATAAGCAACATCAGGAATACCAGAAATATTTACAGCAGTAAGTGTAGTAGCAGGTGGAGTAAAAATACCCATATTGATATTTGAATTTGTACCACCGCCTGCAATTAAAACCTGTGGAGAACCGCTGTTACAACTCCATATCATTTTCCAGTTTTCCCGAAAATTTGGGTTGCCATTGGTAATGAAATTATCATACAAACCCGAAGTGTGAATGCGCACCACAATAAAGCCCTGCTTGAAGTTGAAACCCTGTCCCAGATAAATATTTCCTGTTGGTTTTTCTACTACCCAACCTCCGTAGTATGGCCCGAATGACCATGATGGATTTGTAACTGTGCCGTTAAACGTCCACAACAAAACACCTGCAGCATTGTACTTGGCCAGTTTGTATGAAGTGTTTCCATCTCCACCGCCTGTTACATAAATATTACCAGCATAATCAAAGTCAACGTCTTTTGCTTTTCCGGCGCTTCCGCCAGTTAAATTTGCAGTAGTTGTAATAAAAGGATCTATTACAATTGCTTTTGTAGAATCATATCCCTGCGGTAATGAAAAATGAATTTCATTGTTGGATATTGTATAAGCAGATTTAAAATCTTCTGTTTTTTTCTGTTGAAGTTTATCACTATAATAAGCAACGGGAATAGTTTCCTCAAAACCATCAATATCTGAGTGAACAATTAAATTCCCAGCTTTGCTTATGGTAATATTTTTTACATCGCCACCATATTTCATTCTCACCAAACTAATGTTGGCACCGGGTTGTAGCATCAAGCTATATTCAAAACCATTTTTGTTATTATCACTAAATGAATAAATAACATCAATGCCATTGTAAAGATTTTTATAAACAATTTTATGGTAACCAAATGCATTTTGAGGTAGCTTTCCGTAAGTGTGATAGTCTGTTGTTTTATCTTCTTTTATAATTTCAACATTGTCGTTTGTTCCCATCCATTCCATAGAAATTATTCTGTCAGTTAGTTTTCTTTCCCGTTCAATTTCTTCTTCGGGCATACCTTCTTTTTCTAAACGTTCTTCTTCTTTATGCGAAATTTTTTCTATTTTTCTTTGTAAATGAATAAGCCCTTTTTGTGTAAATAAAACAGGCATACCAAAACCTTCGTAACCAAATTCCAGTTCACCCATTTGTTCAAAACCTTTCATGGTTTTTCCATATTGTCCAATATTTTCTATAAAAGAATTGGAAGCGCTAAATGTTTTTTGGAGGTTAGAAATTGATTTGGTGGATGATATTTGCTTTTGGGCAAATGAATTTTGACTTAGGTATATTGCAATACTTAAAAATGCACATTTCAATAAGGTAACTTTATTGTATAAATTATGCCTCAAGGGGTTACGTTTTACAATTTTAATACTTGAATATACCTATTCATTTTTGCAACCAACATTATTGTATTAAAAAAAATACTTATTGCAATGAAAAATTTTTTACACTAAAAATGGATACATAACATTTGTGTAGAACGTAATTCTATTTTGTAAGGTTGACACAATGCATATAAAAATCAATCCAACTTATTGTTTTTCAATTAAATTAATAGAAATTATATTCAAACCTACAGCAAGTTATTGGGTGCTGTATAGAGTTAGTAACCGCAGAGGTAAAAGATGTAACCGATTATTAAAAAAGTAAGTAGTAATAAATAAATGAGAATATAAAATTGTTTTGAGAAATTAAAAAGAATTTGTAAAGAAGCAGATTATTACCAATATTCAATTTCAAAACAAATACAAGTTGCCCAATTTAAGCTTCACCCTTATTTGAAGCAGGTTCAACTAGTTTTTCAGCTATGGTTTGTTGTACTTGATGGTTAGTAAATTTATATAACAAGCCTACAATAAACAAAAAAGAAAAGAAGATACAACCTACTACAAAACCAACTAATGCATATAAAATTTTTGAAGGCTTAACTATATCAAATGGAGGTTCTGGCTTGTCTAATATTTCAATTATTGGTGTAACTTTTTGCTTGCGCCAAAGTGCTTCTTCTCTGTTAGATGCTGCACCATTTCTCTGGGCAAGCACTTGCAATTTGTCGTTCTCTAAATTATCTTGAGGAATATTATATTGTAGTTTATGTGGGTTTACAAACAATGTGGTGTTATTTAATACAACTCTTCGCTTATCATAACTGTTTAATATCCTTTCAAAAGAATCTACCTTTTTTGTAGTAAAATCAAAATCAAATTGTGCTTTTTTTACTTTTAATTCAGTATAAAATTGTGATATTTTATTGATAAGTATATAACTAATAGGTGAAACTAATTGTTCGTTTGTACTTGCAAATACTACTTCTAAAAGACTATTTTTGTTAAATTTTACAGAATAATTATCTTTAAGTAGAGATGCTCCAACAGACCTTAATTCCGACTCAGTGTGGGGCTTTTTGATAGGTTTTGCATTAAACCCTTTTCTTAAATTAAATTCGTCTATTAGCAATTCTGCTACTGTTTTATTTTCACAAATTTCAACTTTTTCTCCTGCAACAGCTTCCCTAGTTTTTCTACTTTTTGCAACTTCTTCTATATTTACATTTGCTTCATCTGTAAGACTTTTAGAACCGCCTGTAGCTCCAATTAATTCACTCAATTTAGAAGTGCCCGAGCTTCTATCAGGACCTGCAGTTAATGGAAAAACCGTTGATTTAACTGAATAAACCGTGGGGATTCTTTTTGCATACAAATAAAATAATACCGCTATTAATAGCCCTCCAAAGAGTATTACGAATCGTAATTTTCGCAATCTATTAAAAAGCTTTATGGTAAGTGCTTGGGTAGTCACAAAAAATTATTTAATGTATTTTAATAAGAAAGCTGTAATGAAAACTGGAACTAGTGTTGTTACTGTTGATTTTGCAATATCTGTCAACTCCTGTCCTTCTGGTCTTCCCGGAATAGTTACCACAGAGCCTTCTTCTACACGAGGGTAAAAGTGAAAGAATAAGAAGTTTTTTGTGCGCCTGCTTTTTCCATTGGCATACGTTACAAAAATTCTACTCCGCCATGGCCTGATGCCAAAACCACCAGCTTTATCTACATAGAAGCCAACATTGGTATGTTCTTTATCAAATGCAATTTTAAGAGGAGATTGTACTACACCTTTTACAGATATAAATGGATTTATTTCTGGAACAAAAATAATATCGTTTTCTTGCAGAATAATATCAAACTTCGAATTTTTATTTTTTAATGCCTTGTATAAATCGATACTTACTGGTTCATCTAAACCTGCTCCTCCAGAAATAACATTTCCAGCACTATCAAAATTGGGTCTTTGAACTACCCTCTCCCTAAAATTTTCTGTTTTTCTTCTATATAAAATTGCACCCGATAGATCTGCATTATCTTTAAACCCTCCCGCCCTTGCAATAAAAGATGATAACTTTTCATACTTATTTAGCCTTGAATATAATCCTGGATATTTTACTAATCCTTTTATTTCAATATTTTGCTGTAGCTCAAATGTTGGATTTTTTCTAACAAAAACTTGATCGTATGGTTTTAAAATAACTTTTGCAGATGCAGAATCTAGCTGCAAATTAGAAGGTATTGAATAAGCCAAAATGGTTGTTCTTGTTGGTTTTAAACCTTGCTTTGCAGAATCAATATCAACAATACTCGAAATTTCTAATCTCCCAAACTCAGCAGATTGTTTTAACCCTCCAGATAAATAAATAAGGTCTTGAAGCGTCATACCTCCATATTTACGAAGCTTTCCTTGCTTTCGCACTTCACCAAATATTTCTACAAAAACTGGATCCACAAATTCGCTTGCACCAAACAATTGTACAACATCATTTGGAAATAATTCAACATTATTTTTGCTAGTAATGTCGTTGTTATTAATATCTGTTAAGTCCACCTCCAACTTATCTGCCTGCAAATTGGTAGAATCGCCTGCGCCTCTAAAAATATAAGCTCGTTGCAAGTAAGTATTTCTTGTAACTCCTCCTGCTCTATTTATCAAATCAAATAAATGATCTCCTTGTCTATACTGATAAACATCGGGATATTTTATTTCACCCCTTATCTCCATTTTATTTACAAGCCCCGATCTTGTCAAATCTGCTTTTACTATATCTCCATCTTTTAAAATAGCATCTTGCCCTGCAAGCTTTAATATAGCTGTTGCATTTACATTTATTAATGCTTGTCCTTCATTTGCACTTCTGTAAATTTTTAATGACGATGCCAGCGCATCAGCATTTAATCCTCCGCTATATTTTAGCAAAGCTTTTACGCCTTCATCTCTTCTAAGTTGATAATACATTGGTCGTTTAAACTGTCCAGTAGCTAATATTCTTTTTTCGTAAAACGGTACAATAATAAAATCGTTGTTTTGAAGATAAGAGCGTTTTCCTGTTTCGCCAGTTTGTAAATATTTATATACATCTAATTCTTCTATAACTCTACCGTTTCTTTTTATTTGAATATTTCTTAGGTTGCCATTTTCTGTAATTCCTCCTGCTTTTGCAATTACACTAAAAGCATTACTAAAAGCAGAAACAGTTACTATACCAGGATTATTTACTTCGTTAACAATATTAATATTTATGGTTCGAGGTTGACCTAGACTAACATCAATATTTGTTCCCTGAGGCACTACTGCAGCAAATCTTGAATAAACTATTCGCCTAACATTTTCAAATGTAAGTCCACCAACAAAAATTTTACCCATTTCTTTAGGAAAAATTGAACCGTCAGAAGCTACAACATAGCTAAATTGAAATTCTGCTCCTTCATAGCCAGATACAACTATATGATCGCCTACTCCAATTGGATAATCTAAAGGTGGAGTAGAAAGTTCGGAAAGGTCGGCATTTGCAGCTGAAGAAAAAACATTTGCACCATAAGTACTTTTACCACCGCTGGCAAAACTTTTTATATTATCCTGTGTACTGCTATCCTTATCTATTTTATTATTTTTATACAATTTTTCATTTCTATCTTCTCCAGCTGTTGAGTTTTGATCGTTCAGTCTTGTTTGTAACTGAGTGTTGGTCATATTTATTGGAGCAGTTGGAATAGAAGGAATATTTGGCAAAGTACCACTTCCTGGCGGTTGACTATATGCAAACAGTGAATTAAGTATAAGAAAACTAAGTGCAAATAAACGAGTTAGTAAATTTATTGACCCTCTATGCATTTCTATAAGGATTGATTTTACAATTTTTTTTTAATTTGCAAATATACTGTTATTTACGATAGCTGTCCCACAAACTGTTATAGTCGTTCCAAAGCTCATTTACAATGTTTTCGGCAGGCATAATTTGCTTAATAATACTACTTACCTGCCCAATTTCTAATTCGCCTTCTGACATATCTCCTTCAAACATACCTTTTTTTGCTCTAGCACGGCCTAATAATGCTTCTAATTCTTCTATACTTGCGCAATTTTCTTCTGCATGTTTTACTCTTTGGTAAAAGTCGTTTTTTAGTAAACGGACTGGTGTTAAAGCTTTTAAAGACAATTGAGTATCGCCTTCGGCAGATGAAATAATGGCATTTTTAAAATTTGAGTGGCATGATGCTTCGTGGCTTGCTACAAAACGACTCCCAACTTGCACAGCATCTGCACCCAAAGCCATAGCTGCAAACATTTGCCTGCCAGTAGCTATACCGCCTGCTGCTATTACTGGTATGGTTACTTTTTCTTTTACGGCAGGTATCAACACAAAAGTTGTTGTTTCTTCTCTTCCATTATGGCCGCCAGCTTCAAAGCCTTCTGCCACCACAGCATCGCAACCAGCATCTTGTGCCTTTTGGGCAAACTTACTACTGCTTATTACATGTACTACTGTAATACCTTCTGCTTTTAATATAGATGTAAATATTTTTGGATTGCCAGCACTGCTAAA
>JAYTGY010000035.1:0-9272 GCA_043733065.1 Ferruginibacter sp. | reverse complement strand
AGCCATAATAGTTGTGATTTGCTTTCAAACTTTTACTAACTTAGTTCTTTCACATCTTAAAGATGTAACTAATGCTGCACAAGCAAGTTGTGATTTGCTTTCAAACTTTTACTAACTTAGTTCTTTCACATCACGATTGGCTAAAAGCATTGTTGGTAGCGGTTCTAAGTAGTATAATAGGAATAAAAATCCGAACTTTGATTCGTTTTTTTATTCCTATTCCTTTTTAAATATGTATTTCAATTTTTTAAAATAGTAGTGGGTTTCTACGGAGCTAAGGGTTCGACAAGCTTGTCTGCCGACAAAGGCAGGCTCACACTGACAATATTCCGAAGCCTCATCCTTGCCAATTAAAACATTTCAAGCTGCTGCACTGGGGCATTTGCAGTGGCTATTTTTTGCCCATGAAAAATCTCCATCATGCCAAATTGCTTATCGGTCACGCACATTATGCCCACATCGCCTTTTTCGGGTAGTAGTTTTTTTACACGGGCTATATGCACATCTGCATTCTCCCTGCTGGCACAGTGGCGCAGGTATATGCTAAACTGAAACATCTGAAAACCATCTTTCATAATGTTTTTTCTAAACGCAGCCGCTACCTTACGCTCTTTGGAGGTTTCGGTAGGCAAATCAAAAAATACAAGTACCCACATAATACGGTAAGCGTTTAATCGATTAGAGTGGTTCAAGGTTCAAGGTTTAAGGTTCAAAGTTTTTTTTACCTCAACGTTTATTATAAATTTTAAAGCTATCATAAATAAAAGTGTATATCCATTATGTAAATAAATACAACCCCAAATAATAACGAAACACAATCCGCCTTCGGACGGACAAGCTCTTGAACCTTCAACTTTGAACCTTCAATCATCACACAAACTCTGGATACATTATTTTCCTCGCCTTACCTTCATAGCATTTAGCAAGGCTTGCCGTGGTTTTTTGCACGGCTACCATCAGCGGACTTTTTTCGTCATTTATTATTACATCCATAGCAGGTATGCCAAGCAATTGCTTTTTCATATCTGGTGTTATCTCTAGGTAATTGCCGTTCATGCGTACAATCGTCCACACCAGCTTATCTACAAAAGGGCGGTAAGGCTCCATTATATCATCTGCCAAGCAGTACGCATTGTATTGGTTTTTATGAAATATACCAAGCGTAGGCAGCAGACCACTGGCTACAAGGTTTCTTGCTACTACGGCACGCAGTATGGCGTAGCCATAGTTTAATAAATTATTTGGTGGCTCGCCCTCTCTATCTCTTTTAAAGTCTGGAAAAATAGCAAAAATGTTTTTCCAATAAAAAGCCGCTGCCACCGCTTCGTGGTTATCTGCATCGCCACTTTTTACTTCTTGCGCCCAGTTGCGCAAGTTTTTTGCACCCACTCGTATGCCCTCTAGCATACAAGCTTGGTTATCTATTTTAGCACTTACCGTTTGCTGCCACAGTTGTTTTTTTAGTGGTACAGTAGCATCCACCTGAGCAGCAAATTTTTTGCTTTGCAGCGTGTGACCATCTAAGTTTAGCATAAGCCCTGTAGGGTGGTGCTTGCTATCGCAAGTTATAAGGGCTACATTGTTTTCTAGCAGTTTGGCTATAAGCGCTTGGGTAATGGTTATTTGTTGATGATCCATTATAAGCATACCAATATCTTCTATTGGCAAGGTTTTAAGCTCACCATCTTCTACACTTTCAAAAACGAGTTGCTCGTTTTTGGTTTTAAGATAGGCAGGGTTACCAAAGTAAAGGGTGCGTTTAATCATTTTGCATGTTTAATATTGCCATTGATTTCAATTATGACTTTAACTGCTTTTAACTGCACATGTGAATTTTGTAAGAATTTACATTCTGATAAATTTGAGTATCCATTGCTTTCATATTTTGCGTTCGCAGATGAAATATTATGCTTTATAAAAAATATATCGCCAAATTCATAAATTTTGCTTACGATTTTTGAACTTAACTGCGTTACTTTATATAGACGTTTCATTAAATCTTCCTTTACATCCCAATTAATTTCTGATTCTTCATTCTCATACATAATCACAAAATCTCCTGATTTCAAATATGGGCATGATTTCATTAATGGCAAGAATGTTCCATCTTTTTGTTCTTTTTCATCATTAAATAATTTTTTACCATTTCTTCTCCTTTCAACAGCTTTATAAAATGAAACTATTTCAAAATCTCTTTTTATTTTTATTTTACCTTTTTTATCTATTTCCTTTTTTTCATAAAGTGCCATCACATAATTACCATCAGCTTCGGAATAGCGATTTGTGTTTACAATATTTTTGTCATTGTCTTTAGCAATTAGTTGAATTAAGTTTCTTGAATTTTTATTTGCAACTCTAATTTTTTTGATAATTGGTAAAGTATTTCCTTCTTTACTAATTGGATTAACAGGTAATCCAACGGGGTGTTTTGTAGTGCTGTAAACAAATAATGGATCTAATGAAAGGGTTTCATCACTAAAAGCCTTATCACCTTTATCTCCATATTTATCTAGACGTAATTCTAGTATTTTTCTAATATTCTTATCTACTATTTTATCAAGACTTTTTTTATCCTTAAAATTTTCTCCGTTCACTACCACTCTTTTTACAAATACATCATTTTTCAGAAATCCTTGATGTTGTGGATTTTTTAGTTTCCCATAAAAGTTATCACCTACTAAACTCCCCCTTGGTGCTATTGTTCTTTGTTTAATGATAGTTGAATCTTCTTGCGAATGTTTCTTTTTATGAATACGGTTTTGTTTTGCAGTAATTAACCTTTGTTCTGCTTTATGATAAACAAGTATTGATTTCAATGCTTCTTTAATTTCAGAATATGGAATGGGTAAGTCAATTCTTTCTCTTGATAATTCACCTCTTTCGTCATAAAGAGAAACACCTTGTATTTCTCTCATTTGGTTTATAGTACTTAAAAGCTTTATAATACTCGGTGAACACATTGAAATAATAATTGCATCAAGTAAGTGATGCCTATGGTCTGATCTGTCTTTCTTGCCTTTAGTAGCTCTGAAAGAATCAAATTTTTGTAATTCTTCCCACCATTCATAAATTGGATTTTTTGTTTCTATTTCATATTCAGTAGTCATTTCAGGAGTTAAATTCTTCCAATCTGTTTTTGTAATATCCGTGCTATTAGCTTTACGTTTTCTAAATGCCTCAAAATCTCTTTTATAATTTCCAAAGTCTCGGGTATACTTATCAATGTCAATTCCTGTTTCTTCCTCATATCTAACTTTATCTAATAGATTCCCTAATCGCCAGTCATTTTTTCTTAATTCACTTGTAGCAAATCCATTGGTAAATTGCACATCTCTTGAAACCTCTTGCAATTTTTTCCTGACATATACTGCAATATAAGATGCATTTTGTCCTTGCGCATTTGTAAAAGTTTTTTCAGGTTTAGCATTTAAAAATTTATCCTTTGCTTTTTCTTTGTCAAATTCCTTTACCCTAGCTTTAAATGCTTTAAATTCTATCTCACCTTTACTTTTCATATATTCATAGGCAGATTTATTCGCTTTTTCTTTATTGATATATCCAAATGTTAATGTCTTATTTGTAAAGCTGTCATCTAAGCTCCAGCTATAAGGAATTATATGTTCTATCTCAATTTCTGGACTAAATAATTGTGAAAGAGAAATAATTTTACCTGTATATGGACAAATTCTATTACAGTCAAGCCAAAGTGTATGCTTTTCTCTATCTTTCCTTTCTACTATTTTTTCAAAAGCTTTAAACTCTGGGTCATTTTTGTCGGCTCCTAATTCGAGCCATAATTCAAACTTATTAATGATGCTGTCATTTTTTTGAATGTATCTTTTAAAACTTAATTCACCTTTTTCTTTTTTATCGTTTAAAAAATTTGCATATTCTTCTCTTCGTTTTTCAGTATCTATATTTTTTCTTCTTATACCTTCTCTTTCTTTTTTAGGCTTTTTAAATTCTCTAGTACTTTCAATTCTAATTGTAAACTCTTCTTGGTTTATATCATTAAACTTTAAAATATCGTTTACTAATCTTATTGTTTCACCAACTGCTTTTTCTACTACGGGGTTTCTTAGTTCATTATTTTTTAATTGTTTTATTCTTTTATCAAGCAATCTTGTTTCTTTATATTCATCAGATGATTTAACATAGTTTGCAAGTATCAGTGCCTCGTATTCATCTTTGCCATTTTTTAAAAAAGGCAATAATTTTTCTAATACTTTACTGGAATAGTTAGCAAAACCTTCTTCTAAACCCATTTCAACAAGCTTATTTGCCACATTTGAATCAAAGCCCCATTTCCATGTAAGAGTATCTTTCAGCCATTCATCATCTTTTGCCATATAAAGTATATGCCAAAGCTTTTCTAATTTATTTTCTGTTTTTAATTCTTCATATTTTTCTTTTCCACAAGCAGCGTAAATTGCATAAGCTGTTTTATTTCCATGGAATATTTTTTCCCCTTCATCATTGTCATAGTTAAACAGGTAATTCTTTTTGTTCTCTAATCCGATAACATCTAAAACATCAGTATTTTTTGTACCATCTTTTTTCTTGTTTCCTTCTCTTAAATTTAATGACAGGTTTATTTGCAAATAGTCAAATACTTTTTGCTTCCATTCTGGAGGTAAAGGCTGAGAATAAATATCACTTGCTTTGTCAGTATAACGTATATCAGCTAATTGTTTCCAAATTCTAAACTCTTGAAATAGTACTGAACTTAGGGGAGCTGTTCTTTTATTTTTTTCAAACTGACATTTCCCTATAAATTTCTTTTGGCTTTTTAAAGGCCTTTGGTAGAAGATTGTTTTATTTTTAATTTTCCAATATAAAGTTTCTTTAAATATTTTGAGTTTTTCTCTTTTGTCTTCTACTTCTAACTCTGATATTTGATTATACTCTTTTCTACTACCCGTTAATTCAGGATAATATAATTTCTGCTTTTCCCATATCAAATCAAATTCATTCTCATACATCTCTCTACCTACAAATCTACCTTCTCTTCTTATACCCCTGCTATTTAAAGGGCTAAAATTACCTTCGTCATCCAATATTGCTCTCTCATCAAATGGCTCATCAATATTGTGCCATTTGCCATCTTTAAATAATTCAGATGACTTTTCATACATTTTATGAAAGTATTCGCCAATTGTTCTGGCTTCATTAAATTCAATTGCTTCTGACAAACCTTTAATGTTCTCCTTTACTACGCCTTCATCTTCTTTTGTTTGAGATAGTATTTTACTGTTGCTTTTAAATCCACGATGCTTGTTTATTAGAAGAAATATTCTACCAATTTCCTCTAAAGGGATTTTATTATCTAAAGCATCCTTTCTTAATTTATATAAGTCTGAAGCTTGATATTTTTCTTTTACTTTATGAGTATTTAAAAATGTCGGTAGCATATTTAGGGCATCTAACGAAAGAAGGTTTTTTAAATCTTTCCTTCTCAGCTTGTATCTAAAATTAGTCCTACTGGTTCTTCGATAAGTCCCTCTTTGCATATTTTTAGTAGATTCTATTCCATTTTTATCTATGTTAGTTCCGATAGGAAATATGATCACTCCTTTATCAAATATTTTATTATTTCTTAACAGAACCCATCCAATTGAATTAGTGCCAATGTCAAGCCCTAAAATAAATTTTGCCATAATTAATTTTTTTATTCTTTTAATATTATATTTGTTCAAAGTTTAAAAGCTTATCGCAATAAGGATTATTCCTTAGACTGGTTTAAGTCTGCCTCTCAGTTCGGCTGGAGGCACTTTTATTTGTTTTAAAATCACATTTACACAATCCCTACCAAACATTCTTTTAGAAAACTTATTCTCAAAACAAACATCACAAACCATCTATTACATTTAAAAATCACAGTAAGCTTTAAAGTGGGGAGCTTAGCAGCTAGTATTTAATAAGTTACAAGTTAAGAAATATTTTAAGTTTGCAAAATATTTTTTTAATATTTTTTATTTACGTTCAATTTTTTTGTTTTTTATTGGTATTTGTAGTGTTTAACCTACAAAATATAATTTGTACAAATTAAAATGTTTTTACAAGCGCCTAAAAATCTGTAAAAACTTTTTTAATTATGCTACACTAGGCTATTGATGAGTGTTTTTAATATTGGCCTTGTTTGTAAGGATCTTATTTTAATTTCTTTACCGTACTGTTTTGTAACAATGATTTCATTTGTGTAATAGCCATTTTATTTAGTTGTATTAATCTTTCAGCTTGCTGTAGTCCGTTATGGATTAATACAGCGTTTATGCTTTCCATATTAGATAGCACAACAAGTTGCTCTATGCTGGCTTCATCTCTAATATTTCTTTTTGCAGTTGCGTTTTCTGTACGCCATTGCTGTGCCGTTTTGCCAAAGAGCGCTACATTTAATAAATCGGCTTCGTTGGCATAAACCAAGTTTGTTTCTTTTTGCCCTACAACCTTAGGGAGAATTATTTCTTTAATGGCATCGGTATGTATGCGGTAGTTTACTTTGGCAAGGGTACGTTGTAAGTTCCAATTTAATTGCAGGCGATCGTTCTCATCTTCTTTTAATCGTTGAAATTCTTTAATGAAATAAAATTTGAATTCGGCACTTATCCATGTAGCAAATTCACAAGCAATATCACGGTGGGCAAATGTGCCTCCGTATTTTCCTGTTTTAGATATGATACCTTTAGCATTTGTTGCTTCAATCCATCTTTTAGGGGTTAACGAAAAACTATTAGACCCTGCTTGATTTTTAATTCCATCGAATTCGATGGAATTAAAATCGGGATTATTAAATTGCTCCCAAAGTCCAACAAATTCAATAGTGCTTTTAGTCCTAAGCCAGTTTTGCAAAATATAGTCGCTTCTTTCTGCATCACGGTAGCGAGCAATGCCTGTTAAAGAGATATATTCATCTTTATCATTTTCTGATAAAATAATAATTTCAGTTCCTTTTACGTTAATGGTTTTACTTTTTGCCATAATGTTATTTAATTATAACGAATTTGGAGTTTTTATGCAGCTAATTTTTGAATGAATAATATAATTTCTTCTATTTCTTTATTAGAAAACACGCCACGAATTCCATCTGGGTGTATTCTTGTAAAAGGCGCATTTACCAAATCTCTTTTTTCATCATCACCTTTTTCAATAAGGAAAGATTGCAACAAACTTAAAAAATTTAACTGACGACTATTTAAATAGCTCTGCTAATACTCCAACCAGCTTTTTTAAAGCGGTTGTTAATTATTTTTTTCTTGTTATTTTTTTGTTTAGCAAATTTTAAGCGAGTTTTATTGCCAATGGTATAAAGTTTTTATTGGCAATTGAATACTACAGTTTACTGCAAAATATACAATACTTATTTAAGTTGAAGGCTTTTTCAATTTTATTGCAATATTCTACTTTATGGGTGCCTTCAGTCAGCATTCACATTTACCCCCAGAGATGACATCTTTTTAAAAGATGTCATCTCTCTCCGCACATACTTCAAAATCAAAATAAAATTCACCCCCTTTTCTACCTCCCCCAAAAAAACATTCACATTTATTTACAACTATTTCCAGTAACAATATTTTTAAATAATTATTTTTTGTTACAGCTTTGTAACAAAATTATTGTAACATTTTAAATTGTTACAAAAAAAATGTTACATATGAGTAGTACCAAAATTATACGAGCATATTATGGGTTTACACAAGTGCAATTATCTATTTTTTTAGGCATAAGCGATAGTTTGCTACGCTTGGTAGAAACGGGTAGGCGTACACTACCCACCAAAGCTTTAATAAAACTAAATGAACTGCATGCACACATGCAACAGCCAATAGCCCACTCCAAACACAAAGCCATTACCACCCATATACAAAAACATGCGCCACAGCATAGCAAACAATTGCATGCGCAGCACAAAGAATTATTGTATCAAAAAGCACTGCACAAAAAAAAGATGGATGCCATGCAAACCAAGCACACACAAGCATTGCAGGCGCTCACGCTTGTACATACACTACAGCAAAAAGCTGCTAAACAACCTGCCCATAAAAAAGATACAGCATGGCTTGCACACATAGAAAAAAATGCGAGTATGGTTATAAAAAATACACATCCTATACTGCAAGCGCATGCACAAATAAAAATGAATATGCTGGAGATGGAAGTGGCGGCGGTGGGGGAGGTGTTGGCAGTGGGCAAGTAGCAGAGGGCAGTTGGCAGTGTGCAGTTGGCAGTGTGCAGTTGGCATTGTGCAGTTGGCATTGTGCAAATGATAAATAATAAATGATAAATATTTTAATGTTCAATAATCAATTTTCAATGTTCAATTTTCAAATTATGCATTGTGTAATACCTAATCTATTTTTTAATCTGTCTTGTTTCTTCCCCCTTCGGGGGAGATAGAGGGGGCTATTAACTTTTTCTTCTGTTAACCATTCTACAATAATGATGGAAACATTTTTGCTTAACAATTTATTTTAAAATGCGTTTTTAGATTTGGTTTGTAATTATTTTATTAACTAACAAAAAATTTATTTTATGAGTTATTCAGTGAATTTGCTCACTACCGTAGCTGACTGCGATTCGGTAATTTTAGTAGCAGAAAAAGAAAAGGCAGATCTAAGTTTTAAGAAAACATCGGTAGAGCGGCAAAAAGACACCTACGCTAGTAATAGTATAGGTATAGATGCAGACATAGCTGCTACCGATGCAGAAATTGCAGCGCTCACGCCCGTAGTAGCATCGCTACCAGCAGGTGCAGCCAAAGACGACAACGAAACCCGATTAAAAAAGCTAGAACTTAAAAAGTTTTTGCTAGCGCAAAAAGACAAAAACTATGGCAGCGTAGCACTCCTTATGCGTGAAAACGATTTGGAAAGAATTGTAAAAGAAGTAGATGCTGTAGATGCATTTATTGCCGCTATAAATACAAGAAAATCGCTTTTATAAAAGAAGCCATATTTCTAGTTTTATTGTTTAACAATTGGAGCCTGCTAGTTTTTTACTAGCGGGCTTTTTTTATAAAAGCTGTGGTATTTATAAACCTTCCTTAGCTTTTTATAATATTTTTGAATGGTAAAATTAGCCCAATATGTGTCAGACAGCTTTCTTAAAGAATAGTTAGATTAAAGGTATTGCTTAGTTGTCAGACACATATTGGAAAGTTTTCGGCTTCGGTGGTGGCTGCGGAAACAAACTGCATTAGCAACTTATAAAAAATATTAAGCACAGCAAGTATGGCGTTTTAATAATTATTTTTTATATTACATAATAATTTAACA
>JAYTGY010000034.1:0-1724 GCA_043733065.1 Ferruginibacter sp. | reverse complement strand
GCTAGCGTTCATCCTGAGCCAGGATCAAACTCTCCATTGTAAATGTTTTGTTTGAACTCGACTTGTAATTTCTCAATGAAATTATAAAATCTGTATTCTATTGTATTATTTTTGCTAACATTACTGTTTTAAAAACTTACGTCTATTACTGTTATTTCCAATCTTTCAAAGAACTTTTATTTACCTTTTTCAACACCGCTTTTTTAAGCGGGCTGCAAAAGTAAAAACTTATTTTTTATTAAACAAATTTATATTTTTTATTCGCTACATTTTCTTTAAAATATAGCCCCTTTTTTTCGGAGTGCAAAAATACATACTCTCATATCAACCACCAAAAATTATTGCACTTATTTAACAAATTTTATTCTGTTATTTTATAACTTAATTGTTTGAAATTGTACGAAGAGAATGTGAAAGAGCAACACCACTTTTTTTGAGCGGGGTGCAAATATAGGATGGAATCGTTTAGTGGCAATGATAATTACAATTTAATTTGAAACTATTTGTACATTTTTTTTGAAAGCCTTGCTAGTATTGCTTTTTAAGATTATTATTTTATTGCAGTGAATGAATATTGTTTAGGATTTCATTGATAATTTTAAAAACCTAACTTCTTATCTTTGCGTACCTCACCCTACCCTCTCCACAAGTGGAGAGGGAGGACTAGAGGATAAAGTATTAGATAAAGTATATTAAATCTAAAAACAATGTTAATATATTGCATAATAAAAGATGAACAATGGTATGCCGATGAAGTGAGTGACACAACGATGATGCTATGAAAAACAATTGCTGGTAAAAAAATAAAAACATAAATAAAAAACGATGGCTGCAAAAACAGACAATTTCCAATCTCCAGATTACTTTAATGTAGATGAATTATTGAGTGAAGAACATAAGCTTATACGGGAGAGTGTGCGGAGTTATGTGAAGAAAGAGATTTCGCCTATTATTGAAGATTATGCGCAACGTGCGGAGTTTCCTCAACAGATAGTGATGCAATTGGGTGACTTGGGTTGCTTTGGGCCTACAGTGCCTGAACAATATGGTGGTGGTGGATTGGATTATATTTCTTACGGATTGATGATGCAGGAACTGGAGCGTGGCGATAGTGGTGTACGTTCTACAGCTAGTGTGCAGGGTTCGTTGGTTATGTTTCCTATATATCAATATGGCAACGAAGCACAGCGTAATAAATATTTACCAAAACTGGCTAGCGGTGAATGGTTGGGTTGCTTTGGATTGACAGAGCCTAACCATGGTAGCGACCCTGCGGGCATGCTTACAAACTTTAAAGATAATGGCGATGATACGGTAACATTGAACGGCGCAAAAATGTGGATTAGCAATGCGCCTTTTAGCCAAGTGGCGGTGGTGTGGGCAAAAGATGATGCGGGAGAGATACGTGGGATAATTGTGGAGCGTGGCATGGAAGGCTTTACTACGCCTACCACACATGGCAAGTGGAGCTTGCGTGCAAGTGCAACAGGCGAGCTTGTTTTTGATAATGTAAAAGTGCCTAAAGAAAATATTTTGCCAAATGTAAAGGGATTGAAAGGTCCGTTGGGCTGTTTGACAAAAGCTCGTTATGGTATTGCTTGGGGCGCTATTGGTGCGGCTATGGATTGCTATCATATTGCTTTAGAGTATAGCAAAGAGCGTGTACAATTTGGAAGACCCATTGCAGGTTTTCAATTGCAACAAAAAAAGTTGGCAGAAATGGT
>JAYTGY010000033.1:0-5769 GCA_043733065.1 Ferruginibacter sp. | reverse complement strand
TGCATCGTCTGCTGCAATTAAACTTACCATACCTGCTGATAATGTTACAACACCTGCAGCCGTTGTATAATCTGTATTTGCAATAAGCTTAGCGCCATTTCTAAACACCCATACTTTAGATGCAGTAGCTGGCATACCTGTTACAGCAAAAGTTGATTGACCTGTAGTAGCTGCAAAATCTTGATCACCACTTTGTAATGAAATTGTTGAAGCAGATACTCTTTTCAAAGTACCATCAGCACTAGAAACTACTAGGCTATCTACAGACAAATCACCACTTTGTAATCCTGCAACTTTCAAAACATTTGTAGCATCTGTAGTTATTGTAGTTGCCTCAGTTAAAGCACCACCTAATTTTACATCGTTACCTGTTTTAGTTAAACCATTGCTGTATGTAAGCTGAGTATATAAAGAAGCAGCAGATACATATTTAACTTGACCAGTAGTAGGATTTACAACCATTACACTATCTGCAGAAGTACCAGCTTGTAAACCAGTAATTGCCAGAAAATTTGTAGCATCAGTAACAATAGTTGTCTGATGAGTTAAAGTACCACCTAATTCTATTGTTTGACCGTTTTTTGTAAGACCATTACCTGCAGCATTTACGTATGGAGCAAGCATATCTGCTGTATCGCCATATTGCATGTTGTATATTGTAGATTGATTTAATTGGTAAGGTGTTACATACAAAACTGTACTATCTGCTTTTGTAATAACAGCAGTAGAACTGTCTAACACCCACTTAATAGTACCCTTATTGTCTATGACTTTTGTGGATACTTTTTGAGCGCTTGCAGAGAAACCGATTGCAATTGCTGCGATTGATAATAACGAGATTTTTTTCATTTTTCTGAATTTTAGTTGTTGGTTTTTTAATGTATATTTGGTTATAAAATTTGAACTATTCTTATTTCATCGAATCTTACACAGGCTACTTCTGCTACTATTGTATTACTGTTTAAAACGTTAAAAGAAATTAATACACCATTCCTATATAACGAAATCTTATCAGCATCTGTAATGATAGATGGTGTTGTAAAATTTGTTTGTCCTGTAAAAGATGCTAACAATAATTTTTTTTGAACACTTGGTGTAAAAATTCCTGGCGAAACCGCCTTTATTTTACCTTGCGCATCTGATACCAATACCCTATCAGTATTTATATCTCCCATTTCTAAAGTATCTATTATTAATTGTCCTTTTATTTCTAATGTTGCCTTAGGGGTTACCGTTCCAATACCTACCCAACCATTCTTCGTAAACCTTACCCTCTCTAAAGAATTTGTTTTAAAAACCACATCTTTGTTATCTGTAGTTCCCAAAAAATTTGTGTTTGGGTCCGTGGCTGTATTCCCTGTCAAGTTCCAAGCATTTGTTGCTGTAACTGTTCCTCCAGTTGTTGTCCCCGAATTTACTTTTATCCATTTTACACCATCGCTATAATACATACCAGGTGTAATATCATTTACAGTAGCTGTATCATATACCAACATCCCTTTTACAAAACTGGTAAGTGGTGCTGCGCTAGTTGTAGCAATCAAAGACAACCTTGGCAATAAAAGCCCTTTATTTGTTGCTTCTATTTCTAACATTGCGTTGGGGTTTGCGGCTCCTGCATTTACACCAATTTTTACTTGGGCCTGAACTTGTAAACTGAATACGGCAAACAACACACAAACAATACTACTCTTTATGATATTTATTTTGCTTTTTTTCAACTTATAAAAAGTATATATTCTTTAAACCTATTTTTTTATTTGACCTATAAACAAAACTTTGGTTTGCACTTTCAATTTTATTTATTCCATACTAAAACGTGAAGCTTTTAATTTTATTGTAAGGCTACAAGAAAAAGCCTCCTTAACTCATCATTTAAAAGTATATATGTAATTAGTAAAACATAATACTACTATAGATTGTAGAAAAAAAACTACCTAATCTTTATAACTGACTACAAAATTAAATATGATTTAAAAGCAAATGAAATTTCCACACCAAATAGCTATAAAATCTATGTTATAGCATTTTGCTTTTATAAAATATTAAATTAAAGCAATAGTATTTTTTTTTAAAAAATGATGCCTTTCATATTTTTAAAATAAAAAAAGCCTCTAAAAAAAGAGGCTAAAAAAAACTTAAAAAAAGAAAAAATTATTTTATAAATAATGAAATTGAGTACGATTTCTCTTCAAAAAACAGTATCATTTCATATTTACCTGTCACAACATTGTCAATTTTTACTTTGTACAAATTATTTTCGGAAGTATGGTTTAATGATTGGCTAAATATTTTACTTCCATTGGTATTAATAATTTGTACATCATATTTACCCAAAGGCAAATTGTTTAATGTAAAATGAATTGTTTTGCCTTCTACAGGGTTTGGTGTTACAGTTATTTCATGCAAATCTTCTAACGCTTTTACATTGGCTTCTTCGCTATAAACAAAGCTTCCATTTGCCCTTATACTTTTTATTCGATAATAATTAACACCTGCAGATGCATTTACATCTACATAATTATAAGAACTAAGCACCCCATTATTTTCTGGCAGTTTATTTTCTATTGCTGCAAAAGTTAATCCATCATTACTTTTTTCAATTCGCTGGTTGGTTACATTATTTTCTACTACTGCATCCCAGTTTATCAATACCGATTTATTGGCATTTCTTAAGGCCAATATTTTATTAATAGTAGAAGAATATATTGGTGCTGCTTTAAACACAATCATAAATCTATCTGTTGCATAGCTGGCCGCATTGTTAGTTACGTCAAAATTTATATTGGTAATATTTGTTAAACTAATAGGCGTTTCTGTTTGTAAAAATTTATCTTTTAAAAATGCAATTAGTCCTGTATTTTCAAGTACCGATGGGTTTATTTCAAAACGGTAAGATGCTACCCTCATACCATTAATGTTTAATTTAATAGTATCTGTAATTACCAAATTTGAACGACGCTCTACTACTAAATTTTGTGCATTGTTTAATATAGAAAGATTATCAGATGTATTGCTTATTTTCTTTACATCCATATTATCTAGAGCATTGCTAAAGCTATTATCAAAATTTACAACTGCTGCATCAGCCAATATTGAATTTCCATTTACATCATTAGTATGCAAATTTATTTCTAAAGTTGGCAAAGTTACTCCTGCTCTTTCTTGAGATCCTCCTACTCTACTTACCAAACTACTTCCACCAAATTTATCGGCTTCTTTTACAGTAATAGATCCGCCAGTTATAGATTGAATAAAAACTGCCTGCCCGCTTTCAATATAATTGCGAATTGGACCTGTTGCATTACCAAGCCTATAATTTCCATCGCCAAAATCAATATAAACTTCAAACTTACCAGCTGCATAAATAGTACCTATAGGATTAGGATTCCATACATAATAACTTTTATTTATTGTTAATGGTGAGTTTAATATTACTGTACTAAAATTTATTCTGGAAGGGTATGGATTTCCAAAAGATTGAAATGCTCCACCAGCAATCACAGGAACGGTAAATGTTTGATCGCCGGTTAATATTTTTCCTTTCATTCGTAATGTGGTAAGGCCAGTTGTACCACCTACTGCTACACCTCTATCTCCTCTTACAAAAATATAATGACCTTCCTTATTTGCAAGTAGAGTTGTATTTGCGTTTACAATTTCGATATACTTGTTGGTTGTGGCATCATATGTTTTTAAAGATCCACGCTGTGTAGAAGCATCTAAAGAACCTGCTGATCCAAATGTGCCAACGGGGCCTGTAATTTGTGTTCCATAACCTGTAGATGTGAAAGCTGAATTACCTTCTCTCCATGCAGCAGAAATAGTAGGTGAAGTAGCATCAGTTTCTAATCTTTGAATGGGTGTAGCAAGAAAACGCCAAGCTTTGTAAGCTGGCAAGTATCTTTCAATTTCGAATCTGCCGGTGCCATATGTTATTGCCGCAGTTGTAGGCACTGCCGATACATAAGCTGTAGTTTGGTTGTTGGATTTTAGTGTTGCATTAAAATTTCCCAATGCCATTGTTGTATTAGCTCCAATAGTCAAGTTTCTAAAAACATTAATATTGCTTCCTATGGTTTTTGTGTTACTATTTGTTAGCGTAAGGTTTCCATAACTATTTACCAATTGAGTAACACCCGGTATTGTTTGGCCAATCGTGCCATAAAACTCCACTGTGCTTGTAGAGTCTAAAGTATTGGTTAAAAAATTTGCAGGAAAATTACTACCGCCTATTCCATCAGCTTGCTTTGCTAATCTGAGTGTTCCTGTATTTTTAACAGATAAAATTCCTCCTGCAGTGCTTCTATTCCATTGGCTTGTTCCAATATTTAAAGTAGCACTTCCATTTATAGTTAAATTACCTAAGATATCATCATTTATAGGATCTAACCCAACAATTAAATTTACAGTTGGATTGTTTGTACTTCCAATTATTACGTTTTTAAAATTACAGATGTATAGATTATCATCAGCAGTAAAATTTTGAATACCTACACCATCAAATATTACAGTACCGGGCTCTGAACCTAAAGATATGGCTGTTTTGGTCCCCCTGATAAGATTAGCTCTAAAAATAAAAGTACTATTTACATTTGCATTTAAAAAAACGCCATTCCCTTTATTAGTAGTACCAAAAACTGCATTACCCACAAAATCTATAGTGCCAGCAGATGTGGCATCATTAACACCAATTACGAGTTGGGTAGATGGATTTCCTGATAAAATATCAACATTAGTTGCGCCATTTACAATTAATGTTTTATTAAAAACATTTAAGATGCCGCTGTTGTTTGCACCTGATATAGTAATTGTCAAATTTTTAATAGATGCATTTGCACTCAAATTAATGGTTCCAGTATTATTAAATGCAATAATTACATCATCTGTGGCAGTAGGAACTGCTGCAGGGCTCCAATTAGATGCTGTATTAAAATCTGTGCCAGTACCACCACCAACACCTTGACCAATCCATGTTTTTTGAGCAAAGGCAGTATTGAATAAAATACAAAGCAATAATGTTGCTGTAAATAGAATTCGCAAATAACGATATTGAACCATATAATTTTTTGAAATTAATAGTAAACCTCTTTTCATATCAGTACATTTTAAGATGATTAAATAAATTACTGTTCACAGTACTATGGATTAATACAATACTTATTATAATCGAATATGGAAGGCTGATTTAAATGGGGGACTTATTTATTCAATAAGATAATAAACAGCTCTTAAAAGTTTAGTTCTAAGGATAATCGGAAAGGGATAATTAAATATTAAAACACTAAAATACAACAAAACTGTTATATATAAAAAAAAATATTAAATATTTATTAATAATGAGTTGAAAATTATACCTAATTGATAAACAACATAAGCCAAAACTGTAATCTAAACTTTACATTAAAAATTGCCGAAATACTAATATATGATACATTTTACTTAAGAGTAAATGGCCATAAATACATTAGCCAACTAGTCTATCATTTACAAACCAATTTTTAAAAATTATTTTTCTTTACAAAGTAGAGCAACGTCATTTATATTAATATTAGAGGTTATGGTGACGATAACACAAATATTGAATTAAATTTATTTTTATTTAGTAATACTTCACAAAAAAACCTCAAAAAAATGAGGTTTAAAAAGTAATGATTTAGTCGCAACTTTGCAAAAAATGACCGTATTACGAATCTAAAGGACAGTTACTACAATGCAAGCACATCAATAAATACAGGCGATATTACTTATATAAACTTTTCGGTAAAC
>JAYTGY010000032.1:0-5639 GCA_043733065.1 Ferruginibacter sp. | reverse complement strand
CGTTAAATTATAAAGGTTGTCAGCCTGCGCTTGTCGAAGGCGTGTTTATTATATGCAACGGGTTCGACAAGCTGCCGAACCCTGACAATATTATTTTTTGGAGAATATTTTATTTGTGAATGAGTTAAAACATTTCTCAAAAAACAAAACCCCATGCCATAGCACAGGGTTATTTATTTCAACAAAAATATTTTATTAATACCCAGCCTTGGCGCCACCAATATTTTCTATTGGATGCCATGTGGTTTTTATTTCTTGAAAGTCCATAATAAAATAAGGCGATTGTCCTTTGTCGTCTGTCCATTTTATTTTATCGTACAACACAACTCGTTTTACATTTAGTGCCGATTTTTCTTTTATCATTTTTTGTATGGCAGCATCTGCTTCGCAAAAAACAGTTGCATTTACATCCATGTGGTCTGCAAAATATGGTACAAGTTCTGCAACTTTTCCGGTAAGAATATTTACAACACCGCCTGGTAAGTCGGAGCTGTTAAGCACTTCGGCAAATGTAACTGCACAAAGTGGTTTTGTGTTAGATGCAAGTACGATGCAACTATTGCCACCAGCAATGATGGGCGCTATTAAAGAAACTAAGCCCAACAAAGAAGTATTTTGCGGGGCAATAGCAGCTACAACTCCCGTAGGCTCGGGCACCGAAAAATTAAAATGCGATGAGGCTACAGGGTTTACAGAGCTATATACTTGCTGAAATTTATCGCACCATCCGCTGTAATAAATTAAACGATCTATGGCAAGGTTTACTTCGGTTTCGGCTTGCAGCTTAGTGCTATCTTGTTTTATTAGCTCATCTATAAATTGTGCTTTTCTGCCTTCTAGCATTTCTGCAATGCGGTACAAAATTTGTCCACGGTTAAAAGCTGCTCTGCCGCTCCAGCCGCCAAAAGCATTTCGTGCAGCGCCTACAGCATCTCTAAAATCTTTTCGAGAGCCCAAACATACATTGGCAAGGTTTTCTTTTTTGCTATTTGTTGCAATATAATATCTGCCAGATTCTGTTCTTGGAAACTGCCCACCTACATATATTTTGTAAGTCTTTAAAACTTCTAAACGTTTTTCATTTTTTAAAACTGTAGCCATGATTATAAACTTTTTAAACTTTTCAAACTTTTTAAACTTTTACAAACCTCTCAAACTTTTCAAACCTATTAAATTATGTTCACGTATGCATTCAATCCATGCAAGCCACCTTCTCTTCCGTATCCACTTTCTTTGTAGCCACCAAATGGCGATGTAGGATCAAACTTGTTAAATGTATTTGCCCAAATAACGCCTGCACGCAATTTTGTAGTAAGGTTAAATATCTTAGAACCCTTGTCTGTCCACACTCCTGCAGAAAGACCGTAAGGCGAGTTGTTTGCTTTTTCAATTACTTCATCGTCTGTTCTAAAACTTTGAATTGCCAACACAGGGCCAAAAATTTCTTCTTGTGCTATGCGATTAGATTGTGCAACATTTGTAAAAATAGTTGGTCTGCAATAAAATCCTTTGCTCGGTATAGCGCAAGAACTCTGATAGATTTCTGCGCCTTCTTGCTGACCAATTTTTATATATTTATTTATGATGTTTAATTGTTCTCTTGAGTTGATGGCACCGATATCTGTATTTTTATCCATTGGGTCACCAACAATTAAGGTTTCTAATCTGTCTTTTAATTTTCGTACTACTTCTTTAAAAATAGATTCTTGCACATACAATCTCGAACCTGCACAACATACATGACCCTGATTAAAAAATATACCGTTGATAACACCTTCCACCGCTTGGTCTATTGGTGCATCATCAAAAATAATATTGGCTGCCTTTCCACCTAATTCTAATGTTGCTTTTTTATTTGTACCAGCAATGGCACGCTGAATAATTTTTCCAACATCTGTACTTCCAGTAAATGCAATTTTATTTACATCGGCATGGTTTACAATGGCAGCACCAGTAGCACCTGCGCCAGTTATAATATTTACAACGCCAGGCGGCAAATCAGCTTCTTGTATAATTTCTGCAAGCTTTAATGCGGTAAGCGATGTGTTTTCGGCAGGTTTTAAAACAACGGTATTTCCTGTAGCTAGTGCTGGCGCTATTTTCCATGCAGCCATAAGCAATGGGAAATTCCAAGGAATAATTTGGCCTGCTACACCCAATGGTTCTGCTTTACGATTTGGAAAAGCATACTCCAATTTGTCTGCCCAGCCTGCATAATAAAAAAAATGGTTGGCAGCTGTAGGCACATCAAAATCTCTACTTTCACGAATTGGTTTTCCGCCATCGAGTGTTTCTATAATGGCAAACTCTCTTGCACGTTCTTGTATCATTCTTGCAATACGGTAAATATATTTTGCTCTTTCGGCAGGTGGCATTTTTTTCCAGGTTTTGTCATACGCCGTTCTTGCTGCTTTTACGGCTTTGTTTACATCGGCAGTGTTGGCCTCGGCTATCATCGATAGTTTTTCTTCGGTAGCAGGGTTTATGGTTGCAAAATATTTTTTGCTTAAAGGTTTTTCAAATTTGCCGTTTATAAACAAATCGTATTGCGCATCTATTTTTGCGCCACTTTTACTTTCAGGAGCCGGTGCAAGGTTTCTTGCAGAATCAAACTTTAGTTTTATTGTATTGTTTTTTGGTTTGGACATGTTTAAAAGTTTAAAAGGTTCAAGAGGTTTAAGAAGTTTTTAGGTCGTTGTTTCTTTCTTTATATATTACTCCCTTCATTTCTGAACGCTCTAATTATGAAATTAATTTTTGAATAAGTTTATTGTGTTCCATTTGCAAAAAGGTTAATAGGTTTGAAAAGTTTAATAGGTTTGAGAGGTTTAAGTGTTTCTTCCTTTATATTTAATTCCCTTTATTTCTGAGCTATCTAAATATGAAATTAATTTTTGAATTAGACTACTTATTTTCATTGCATGTATAGAAAGCGAATCAAATTCCTGTTGATTTATATAATTTCTATCTAAAGCTCTATAAAGCTGAGACCGTAATTCTCCACACGAAGCTTTTGCAATAAATAAAAACTGTATAAATTCTCTATTTCCTCCTCTTTCAAAACCTTCAGCAATATTATCCATTATAGACCCAGCAGAACCTTCCACTTGATTTATTAATCTAAAATTAGTATTGAACCTTTTTGTTTCAATTAAATTTCCAATACTCTTATTTAGCTCTCTTGCTTCCTTCCATGAAATAATTTCTTCAAATTTGTTAATGGTTGCCATAAAACCTTTTTAACCTTTTAAACTTCTTAAACCTTTTAACTTCTTAAACCTTTTAAACCTTTCAAACCACTTAATCTATTGAAAAATAATTTGCACTCTGATAAACCCCTGTTTTTTGTTTCATCAATTGCATTAAAATATCGTTTGCAAGGCTACTGGCGCCAAACCTAAACCATTCATTGTTCATCCACTCTTCGCCAAGTGTTTCGTTTAGCATTACCAAATAATGCAATGCCAGTTTCGATTTAGAAATACCACCAGCTGGTTTCATGGCAATTCGTTTTCCTGTTTTGTAATAAAAATCACGAATGGCTTCTAGCATTACCAACGTAACTGGCATAGTAGCTGCTGGCGAAATTTTTCCTGTAGAAGTTTTTATAAAATCGGCACCAGCATACATGGCAATATCACTTGCTTTGCGTACTTTATCGTAGGTAACCAATTCGCCAGTTTCTAAAATTACTTTTAATCGTGCATTGCCGCAGGCTTCTTTAATGGCAGCTATTTCATCAAATACAAAATTGTATTCACCTTCCAAAAATTTACCTCGGGATATTACCATATCTACTTCATCTGCTCCATTCGCCACAGCATATTTTGTATCTCTAATTTTTATATCGAGCGGCGCTTGCCCACTTGGAAATGCCGTAGCTACCGATGCCACTTTTACACCAGAATCGCCCAATGCTTTTTTGGCCACTTTTACCATAGATGGATATACACAAATGGCGGCTACTGTCGGCAAACCTGGATATGCATCGTGCAAATGAATGGCTTTGTAACAAAGTTGTTTTACTTTTCCTTCGGTATCTTTTCCTTCGAGGGTTGTAAGATCTATCATATTTAAAGCCAGCAACAAACCATTTAGTTTTGTTTCATTTTTTATGCTTCGCTTTGTAAATCTAGATGCTCTTTCTTCAATGCCCACTTGATCTACATGTGGTGATAATGAAAAATCAGGTATCGTTTTGTTTGCAATCATTTTTTAAAGGTTAAAAAAGTTTAAGAAGTTTGAAAGGTTTAAGTGGTTAGCGCTTCAAGCGATTTTTTAATTAATTTTTCTACTGTTGCATTACTGTCTTTCGAAAATTCTTTTACAACACGGTTTGCTACAACGGCATTTACACTCATACACTCATGCCCCATCAATTTTCCTAAACCGTAAATGGCCGAGGTTTCCATTTCAAAGTTAGTTATTCGGTTATTATTAAAATTAAATTGTGTTAGTTTATCTACCAAGCCAGGGCTTCTTAAGCCTAAGCGCAACACACGTCCTTGCGGACCAAAAAAGCCAGGGCAAGTTACGGTAATACCTTTGTGAAATGCGTCGTCAAATTTTTGCAACAATATATTGCTACCAGCAAAAGCATAAGGATTGGTAATGGCAACATCTAAATTTGTTTGTGCTATAAATGCATTGGTCATATCATTTTCGGCATCCGTTTTTTCGTAACTATAAAAGTTGAGTAAATTATCTAAACCCAAGCCATGTGTAGATGCTACAAAACTATCTACAGGAATATCGGCTTGCAAAGAACCCGATGTTCCAAAGCGAATAATATTTAGTTTTGTAAGTTTTTCTTTTATCATTCTTGTTTCAAAATCGATATTGGCAAGTGCATCCAATTCGTTTAAAACAATATCAATATTATCTGGACCAATACCAGTAGATACAACAGATAAATGTTTGTTGCCAATGTAACCTGTGTGGGTAATAAATTCACGATGCTGTAATTGATGTTCTATTTTATCGAAATGAACACTTACTTTTTTTACTCGCTCTGGGTCACCTACTACAATAATGGTATCGGCAAGTTCTTCTGGTCGTACATCTAAATGATAAATGGCGCCACGGTTATTAATGATAAGTTCCGACTCGGGGATTCTTTGCATAATACATTTGTTAGCTATCAAAGATATTAATTAATGTATTAGAAAGTGTGGCTTTTGAGGTAAAAGATTTATTTAGGAATTCTATAATATTTGGTTTGAATAAACCATTTTTAGGAAGTACAGTTTTGTATGCAATAGGAAAGTTTAGATTTGTCTAAACAATTATCATTTACCAAAAACACTAACAAATATTTTTTCATTGCTATTGTTTTTTATGATATCTAAAAAATTATTTTTAGATAATAAATCATTTTTCAATAAATCTTTTTCATTTAAAATAACAACATGTATTTTTTCTTCAGGTATCCATTCTGCATCGGCTATTACTTCTTCAAGTGCATCTAAATTATGGCCAAAATAATCTGGTATAGATAGTTGTTGTTGTAAAGTATTGTAACATTTTTCTATAGTATCGCAGCAGTTGCCATCTATAAAGACTATGCGCTCGTTGTTGTTTGTATAATAAGAAGTAGGTATAATTTTAATGTTGCTCATGTTTATTTTATTTCGGTAAAT
>JAYTGY010000031.1:0-3509 GCA_043733065.1 Ferruginibacter sp. | reverse complement strand
CGAGAAACGGTTAAACGAGAAACGATAAAACGAGAAACGATAAAACGAGAAACGGTTAAACGAGAAACGATAAAACGAGAAACGATAAAACGAGAAACGATAAAACGAGAAACGATTAAAATTCTATACACACATTCTTCATCTCCGTAAAAAATTTCAATGCTTCCCAACCACCTTCTCTTCCCACACCACTATTTTTCACACCGCCAAAACTAGTTCTTAAATCTCGTAGCAACCAACAATTTACCCAAACAATTCCACTCTCAATTTTTGCAGCCATTCTATTTGCTCGGCTAATGTCTTGTGTCCATAATGTGGCGGCTAATCCATATTGTGTGGCATTGGCCAATTGCAAGGCTTCTTCTTCTGTATCAAAAGGCTGTATGGTTATTACTGGGCCAAAAATTTCTTCTTGGTTTGTTTTGCATTGCTGATTTAATCCTTCAATAATGGTTGGTTCAAAAAAATATCCATGCTCACATCTACCTTCTACCTTTACTGTATTTCCACCAATTAAAATTTTCCCACCTTCCTGTTTTGCAATATCTATACAATTTATTATTTTTTCAAAATGTACTTTACTTACAATTGCACCTTGTTTTGAATCTGGTAAAAGAGGATCTCCAACTTTTAAATATTTTACTCTTTCTACAAATGTTTGTTTAAATTTTTCGTAAACACTTCTTTCAATTAAAACCCTACTACCACATAAACAAATTTGCCCTTGGTTTCCAAAAGAAGACCGAATGGTTTCGGTTAACATTTTTTCCCAATCGCAATCTGCAAAAATGATATTCGGATTTTTTCCGCCTAATTCTAACGACAATTTTTTAAACATCGGTGCTGCAATAGTTGCAATTTGTTCGCCTGCTCTTGTACTGCCAGTAAATGAAATAGCTTTTATGCTTGGATGTTTTACAATGGCTTCTCCACAATTTTTTCCATCGCCATTTACAATATTTAAAACACCATCTGGTAAACCAGCTACTTTACAAATTTTTGCTAAAAGAAAAGCAGTTACTGGCGTTACTTCACTTGGTTTTGCAATAACACAATTGCCCGCAGCCAATGCTGGCGCTATTTTCCAAGTAAATAAATACAAAGGTAAATTCCATGGCGAAATACAACCCACAACGCCAATTGGTTTACGCAATGTGTAGTTGATGGCTTTGTCTTCCATAGCATGCGCCTCTGTGGCAAAGTGCATAATGCTTGTGGCAAAAAATCTGAAATTTGCAGATGCTCTGGGTATATCAACTTGCTTGGCTAGCCATAAAGGTTTGCCATTATCATTACTTTCTGCGAGTGCCAATGCATCCATATTTTCATCAATGAGTTCAGCAATTTTATTTAAAATTTTAAATTTATTTTCTGCACTGGTTATGCTCCATTCAGGGAAAGCTTTTTGCGCAGCCATTACAGCAACGTCAATATCTTTTTCATTGCTGTTAGGTATTTGCCCCACTATTTCTGCAGTAGCTGGATTAATGTTATCCAAAAATTTACCACTCAGTGGACCAATAAAATTTCCGCCAATAAAATTTTCTAAATGATATGGTATATCTAATGTCATTTTATTTTTTTTTATAAAGAACCTGTGCGCCCACCATCTACAGGAATGCTCACGCCATTTACATACGATGCAGCTGGCGATGCTAAAAATGCCGCCACTGCTGCTATTTCGCTGGCTTCTGCAAATCTCCGCATGGGTATTTCCTGTTGCATTTCTTTTTCTATTTCTAAAACCTCTTTTTCTTTTTTAGTAGCATTTGTTTTAATAATATTTTGTAAACGAACAGTATTGGTAGCGCCTGGCAATACATTATTTACCGTAATATTAAATTGCCCCAATTCATTTGCCATCGTTTTTGCCCACGATGCTACTGCACCACGAATGGTATTTGATACCCCTAAATTATTTAATGGGATTTTTACCGATGTAGAAATAATATTTATGATGCGACCATAATTTTCTTTCTTCATTGATGGTACCACTGCCTTTGTTAGAATATGATTACAAATTAAATGTTGATTAAAAGTATTTATAAAATCTTCTTCCTTTGCATCTATAATTGCACCGCCAGCTGGACCACCAGTATTGTTTATTAAAATATGAATAGTATTTTCTTTCATAAAATTTTCAATAACCAATTTTACATTATCCGTATTGCTAAAATCTGCTACTAAATAAGCATGTAGTTGTTGATTTTTTGTAGGCAACAATTTTATCGCTTCCGTTAATGCATTTTCATTTCTTGCCATTAAAATACAATTAGCGCCAAGTTCTGCCAATTCTATTGCCACTGCTAATCCAATGCCTTGTGTACTGCCGCAAATAATGGCCGTTTTATTTTCTAGAGAAAGATTCATGTATTGTCGTAATTTGAATGTCAAACTTAATCAAAAAGTTGTACTTTTCAGTTCTAATATTTTTAATGAATTTCATTAATCTTTATTATTGAATTTAAAACTTAACATATGGCCATTTTAGCACCTTTTAATCTAAAAAATTGGATTGCAGAAAATAGGGATTTACTAAAGCCTCCAGTGGGTAATAAGTGCATTTATGTAAATGCCGAAAATTTTATTGTAATGATTGTTGGCGGGCCCAATGCTCGTAAAGATTATCATTACAACGAAAGCGAAGAATTGTATTATCAACTTGAAGGAAATATTGTTCTAAAAATTATTGATGATGGTGTGCCAAAAGATATTGCCATAAATGAAGGGGATATGTTTTTATTACCGCCAAAAACGCCACACTCGCCACAAAGAGGCCCAAATACAGTTGGTTTAGTTATAGAAAAAGTAAGAGAAACAGAAGAAGATGGCTTTTTGTGGTATTGCGAAAATTGTGGAAATAAATTGTATGAAGAGTTTAAAGTAATAAATGATATTGTAACGCAACTGCCGCCTGTAATGGAAGGTTTTTATAGCGATGAACATAAAAGGACTTGTAGTAAATGTGGAACTTTAATGGGGTTGCCTGTACGGAAGGGGTAATTCATTTCTCGTTTAATCGTTTCTCGTTTCACCGTTTCTCGTTTAGTCGTTTCTCGTTTTGAACTTTTAATATTTTCTTTATTTTTTTAGTGCTTGAAAGATTTGATAGAAACCTTGAATTAAAAGAACGAGAAACGACTAAACGAGAAACGGAAATTATAAGAACGAGAAACGAAAATTAAAATAATAACATGAAGATTGATATCCACACCCACATCATGCCCCCCAAAATGCCCAACTGGGTACAAAAATTTGGCTATGGCGAATTTATACATCTCGAACATCGCAATTGCAGAGCCTGTATGATGAAGGGCGATAAACTTTTTAGAGAAGTAGAAGACAATTGTTTTGATGCTAGTGTACGCATGAAAGAAATGGATGATACAGAAGTTAGCATGCAAGTGTTATCTACCATTCCTGTGTTGTTTAATTATTGGGCAAAGGCAAAAGATGGATTAGAAACATCTCGCTTTTTTAATGACCATATAGCAGATACTGTTGCAAAA
>JAYTGY010000030.1:0-3587 GCA_043733065.1 Ferruginibacter sp. | reverse complement strand
CAGCATTTAAAAGAAATTTCTAAAAACGATGCTACAAAAATTTGTAGTTGCGATGTAGAAGATGTAAATATTTTTATACCATCTCACTCCGTAAACGAACGCACAAGAATATTTTTAAAAGTGCAAGATGGCTGCGATTACAATTGCAGTTTTTGCACCATACCCATGGCAAGAGGCAAAAGCCGTAGCGATGAAATAAATAATATTGTAGAAAACGTAAAATCAATAGCAGCGGGCGGTGCAAAAGAAATTGTACTCACAGGCATAAATCTTGGTGATTTTGGAAAAGGATACAATGGCGGTAAGAAACACGGAGAAAATTTTTTCGATTTAATAAAAGAATTAGATGCGCTGAGCAGCATAGAACGTTATCGTATTTCATCTATTGAACCCAATTTATTGAGCAATGAGATTATAGAATTTGTGAGCAATAGCAAACATTTTATGCCGCATTTTCACATACCATTACAAAGCGGCAGCAACAATACTTTGGCTGCTATGCGCCGCAGGTATAAAAAAGAATTGTATGCAGAAAAAATTGGCCTTATAAAATTATTGATGCCACATTGCTGTATTGGTGTAGATGTAATTGTGGGTTTTCCTGGCGAAACAAAAGAAGATTTTGCAGAAACAGTAGAATTTTTACGTGGCTTAGATATATCTTACCTACACGTATTCACATACTCCGAGCGTGACAATACGCATGCACTTACCATTGCGCCTGTTGTGCCTATACATGTACGCAACGAGCGCAATAAAATTTTGCGAAATTTGAGTTACGAAAAAATGCAAGCATTTACCAACAAGCATATTGGGCAAACAAGAAAAGTATTGTTTGAGCATGTAAATAAAAATGGTATGATGGAAGGCTATTCAGATAACTATATTAAAATATCTGCGCCCTATAAACAAGAGTGGGAAAATGAGATTGTGGATTGGAGAATATAAAAGCCCCCTCTATCTCTCCGCCGATAGGCGGAGGAAGAAACGTAGAAGATTATGTTTTCGATTTACTAGAAAATATTTTTTTAACTTCTAAAAAAAATAAAATGCTCCCTTATTTACAGAGTTCAAAAGTCCCCCTAAGGGGGATTTAGGGGGGCCGCATACTCCTCCATATATTCATACCCCACATTCAACTTTCCTTTTTTTACAATCGTAGCATGGTTTATTAATCTTGTTTCTTCGCCGCTAAACAAATCTGCAAACACATGTTTTATCAATTGCTCACCAAAATAACGGCTTGCATCTCTGGGCAATTCGTTTGGCAAATTGCCTACAGCCATTATATCTATTGAGTTTGGCAGGTATGGAGCTGTACGTGCAAAAGTGTTTTTATCTACACCATAAATTGGATCTGCAATGGTACTATCGCCAATATTGCAAGGCACAGAGCCGCCAAAATCATCTGTAATATCTGCAATGGTTTTTATACGAAAGTTAGAATTCTTCAAATCTTCCATATCAAAAAGCCTCGGTATTTTTTGCTCCCAATAAATGCCATTCATTAAAATATCTGTTGCAGAAATATATTTTGCAAATGTACAATGGTAATTTTCAGGATGTTCGTGAAAATCGTTTCTGCTGTACTTACCAGTAATTTTATGTTCGTACAAATCGGCTCCCTTTAAATGTACATACACAGGATAAACATACTCTTTTTCCAAAAAATCTTCAGCTTCTACTTCGTGTATGCCCATCAAATTCATAATTTCTAAAACACCATGTGCTACTCTCCCACTGCCAGTTACAGCAATTTTCACAGCAGGTAATTTTAAGCCAAAATAAGTATGAATAAGGTGTTGCAAATTTTTACCAGAGTTTACTCTATCTAAATGAAAAGTTCCAGTTCTTGTTCCATAAGCCATCATACCATTATGTGCACCAACAATGCCTGCAAAAAATCCAAAGCCAATTATTCGTGCTCCATCTTCATGCTCCAAACATTCATAATCGATAAGCGTAATATTTTTTGCAATAATTTTTTGCAATAATTTTTGATTGTAAGGCTGCAATTTTTTTGTGTGCGAAAAAAACAAATACGTTTTGCCTTCTATCAACATATCTACTGGCACTTCTTTTATGCCAAATATAATATCGCATTCACTCATATCTTCTTTTACTTCAACCCCTGCAGATAAATATTCTTTGTCTGTAAAACAACGCACATCGCTATGTTGTACTATTACTTTTACTTCGGGGTGCTGTTGCCTTATCCATTTGCATTGTGCAGGTGTGAGCGCCACACGTGCATCTGCTGGTATTTTTCCTTCTCGTATCAAACCAATTGTTGTCATGCAATTTTATTTTCGTGTGGCAATTTACGTTTACATTTTTTATACTGCGTACATTTGCTAAATGAATTATTTTGAATTATTTGAACTGCCTATAAGTCCTGTTGTGGATAAATCTGGCATTTCTAGAAAGTATTTTGAATTGCAGAAAAAATTTCATCCCGATTTTTATACAAATGAAACGGAAGAAGATAAAGAAAATGCCCTAACACAATCGGCTGCCATAAACAAAGGTTTTAATATTTTTAGCAATAAAGAAAAAACACTAGAGTATTTTTTGCAATTAAAAGATATTATTGCAACCGATGAAAAATACAACTTACCTTCCGATTTTTTGATGGAAATGATGGAACTTAACGAAGCTTTTGATGAAGATGCAGATATTGAAGCAAAAGTAACCGTTTACGAGCAAGAATTATTACAAGATATAGAACCGCTGCTAAGTACCGAAAACAGTGCATTTTTAACCGAAAACGACTATCAAAAACTAAAAGGATACTATTACAAGAAAAAATATTTGAAACGTATTTTGGAGAGATTAGATGATTGATGTAATATTGCATCCCAATTCAAATACAACTTATTTTTAGATGTATTGTGCAAGTTGCCCATGTGGCGGAATTGGTAGACGCAGCAGACTCAAAATCTGCCATTCGCAAGGGTGTGAAGGTTCGATTCCTTTCGTGGGCACCACTTATAAAAAATCCCTGTAACGTTGTTGCGGGGATTTTTTGTTTTTACAACTTTTACATTTTTTGATAAATTATTTAGTATTTTAGCTATGCAAAACAGATACTTATGTAGATAATTAAAAGCATACAAAATTTTATGTACGATGTAAAGGGCAAAAAAGTAATGCTCGACTTTGATTAAGCAATACTTTACGAAGTTGAAACTAGAATTATGAATCAAGAAGTGAAACGAAATAGTGATAAGTTTCCAGAAGATTTTAAGTTTAAGCTTACTGCTAAAGTGTGGGAATTTATACAATTGCAAAATAACAATCCAAACTCTTCACAAATTGTGATGAGTTCAAAAAATAATCCATCATCACTAATTGTGATGATGGATTTGCCAAAAAACTGAACAGGAAAATATCTCCCATTTGCTTTTACTGAGCATGGGGTTACTATGGTTGCAAGTGTATTGCGTAGCAAAAAAGCAATAGACATGAACATTGCTATCGTACGAGCATTTACAGCCATGCGTCGTTTTGCCAAAACCAACAAAAACATATTTGACCAAATACAAGAATTGAAAACAGAAATGCAAGCCCGGCTAAGTGAACATGAT
>JAYTGY010000029.1:0-5239 GCA_043733065.1 Ferruginibacter sp. | reverse complement strand
TGGTAAAACAATTATTAGAAAACCCAGCACTCTTGCTTTTCGGAAAAGATCCTGTAGATGCATTGTTGGAACTGTAGGTATTCGCCTGTGGCGAATACGATCGCATTCGCCGCATGCGAATTGAATTTTAGCATTCGCCACAGGCTAATTGAATTTTAGCATTCGCCACAGGCGAATGCCTACGGACACATTGAAATGTTTTCATTTCATTTTATTTTTGGGGGCTGTCAACAAATACAATAATCAACATACAATCGGGCTATCCGCTACAATCTTTTGCTCGTGCCTCGCAAAAGGATTTTCGCTTCTATCCCGCAGCCTGTCAGCATTTGTTCATTGGTCAACAATAAAGCAACGGCTACAATATTTTTACAAGCATAAAAATGCTATGTACAGAAATTACCCGTACATTTGTTTTAAAATTTCAAAAAATGATTTTTATGAAAACATTAGAAAAGTCTAGATTTGATACAAGACTACCAAAAGAGCAAAAAGAATATTTTGAATATGCTGCAAACCTTGGAGGATTTAGAACACTAACCGATTTTGTAATACATTCAGCACAAGTTCAAGCAAGTTCTATTGTAGAAAAGCATAATGCTATTTTAGCTTCCAAAAAAGACCAAGAAATATTTTTTAATGCCATTATGCAACCCTCAAAGCCAAATGTAAATCTTAAAAAAGCCAAAGTACATTTTGATAAAATAACTGCTGTTAAATGAAAAATCTAACAGCGCCATTAAATGCAGTTCATAAAAAAGACAATTTTGATTGTGGTATTTCCTTGCTCAATCAATACTTGCATACACAAGCTAAGCAAGATGTAAAAAGAAAGCTTTCAGCCTGCTTTATTTTTGCTGATGAAGACAATGTTGTAAAAGGGTATTATACACTTTCTAGCACTTCAATAAAAAGAGAAATGCTGCCAGAACAGGTTATTAAAAAACTTCCACCATCTTATTATAATTTACCAGCAACATTACTCGGCAGGCTAGCTGTAGATAATAAATATAAAGGGCAAAAAATAGGAGAGTTGCTTTTAATTGATGCTTTAAGAAAGTGTTATGAAAGTTCATTAACAAGCATTGGTTCTATGTGTGTTATTGTAGATCCAATTGATGAAAATGCTGTACAAATCTATAAAAAATATGGATTTATTTTATTGCCAGATAGTGGCAAAATGTTTTTACCCATGATAACAATTGGAGAGTTATTTAAATAAAAAGTATGCAAATAAGAAAAATAGAAAAAAAAGACAACCAAACATTGGGTACAATTGTACAAACAGTGTTAATGGAAATGGGCGCACCAAAAGTTGGTACTGCTTATGCAGACCCTTATCTTTTTTCTTTGTATGAAACATACGATAAACCCAAAGCCATTTATTTTGTTGTAGAAAAAGATGGTAAAGTAATTGGTGGCGCAGGTGTAGATCAATTACAAAATTGCACCGAAAATATTTGTGAGCTACAAAAAATGTATTTTTTGCCAGAAGCACGTGGGCAAGGGTTTGCGAGTAAATTAATGAATATGTGTTTGCAAGCAGCCAAAGATTTTGGCTACGAAAAATGTTATCTCGAAACCATGCCATATATGGATGATGCGCAAAAGCTATACAAAAAAGTTGGATTTACTTATTTGGATAAGCCAATGGGAGACACCGGTCATAGTTCTTGCCCTGTGTGGATGATAAAGAATTTATAGTTTTTTTGTAGCCACGAATGGAACAAATTTTCACGAATAAAAAAAAGAATTAGTGCAAATTCGTGCCATTGGTGGCAATCAATTTTTTTTTGCTCCAAAATAAATTAAACAATATACATTTACGCAAAACACAACCCTTGAGCCGCTATCATTCTCACATAACATCTGCCGCAAAAATAATTGAAACCGCAAAAGAAGGTGAGCCATTGGTACATCATTTAAAAAAAACTTTTGCAGCCAATAAAAAATTTGGCTCTAAGGATAGAAAAAGTATATCATCGCTTTGTTATAATTTTTATAGAATTGGCAATGCTATAAAGAACAAAACCATTGAAGAACGAATTTTAGCCGCTACTTTTTTGTGTAACAATACAAGTAGTGAATTATTAGCAGCACTTGCACCAGATTTTGATGCACAAATAAAATTATCTGTAGAAAAAAAATGTGCACTATTAAAAATAAATACAAAACATATTTTTCCATTTGAAAATGAAGTGGGAGATGAAATTAATAAAACTTCTTTTGCATATTCATTTTTAAAACAACCATTATTTTTTGTACGCATACGTCCCCAAAAAATGGAAGAAGTGTTAGAAAAATTAGTAACAGCAAACGTATCCTTCGAAGAAATAAACACTTCTTGCCTAGCCTTACCACAAGGCACCAAGCTAGAAGAATTATTTTTGCTCAACAAAGAAGTAGTAGTACAAGACAGAAACTCGCAGCAAGTATTTAAATATTTACAAAAGCCAGAAGTTTTTTTAGCAAAAGATTCTGTAGTGTGGGATTGCTGTGCAGCAAGCGGTGGTAAATCAATTTTGTTATACGATATGTTACATGGGCATGTAGATTTGCATGTATCTGATGTTCGTGCGCATATGCTAAACAATTTACGTACTCGTTTTAAAGAAGCGGGTATGAAAAATTATCATGCATTCACATCAGATTTAATGAGTGACTCTAAAACACTTCCAGAAAAAAAATATGACATTATCTTGTGCGATGCGCCTTGCACAGGCAGCGGCACTTGGGCTCGTACGCCAGAACAATTGGCTTTTTTTAGTGCAAAAAAAATAACCGAGTTTGTAGGTATGCAAAAAAAAATTGCTTCCACTGCTATTAAACATTTAAAAGAAAAAGGGTTATTTTTTTACATTACTTGCTCTGCTTTCAAAAAAGAAAACGAAGAAGTGGTAATGTATTTAAAAGAAAAATTCCATTTGCAATTGTTGCAAATGGAATATCTAACAGGTTATGATGTGCAGGCCGATACAATGTTTGTAGCAGTATTATCTTATTAACGTTTTACTATTCTTTTTATAAAATCAACTTTGCCATCTACAAAAACCGATACATAATAAACTCCTGCAGACAAGTTACTCATAGGAATAAAGTATGTGAATGGCGAAGCAGATTGTTGGCTACTTGTAAAATAAATTTTTTGCCCAATCATATTGTTTATTGATATATCTATTTTAGCAGCTACATTTTTAAAAACTTTTATTTTCAAAATATCTATTACAGGATTAGGCAACATTGTAATACCCAAAACAGGGCAAAGCGATTGGTCATTTGTAACAGTTACTAATGCCGTATCTGCACAACCAAAACTATTTGATACAATGAGTTGATAAACTCCAGCAACAGATATCGATGTAGGAATAGGAACAGAAATTCCATTCAATTTCCAAATGGTAGTTAAACCTGTAGTTACAAAAACAGTAGTTAAATTTACACTAGAATCTGTACATTTATTCATAATCTTATCTGCCCCAATATTTATATTCGTTGAAGAATTTACGTTAACCAAAGCTGTATCTGCACAGCCTATTGCATTACTAACTATTAATTGGTAAGCGCCTGAAGTTACAACTGCTGTTGGGTTTGTAACAATGGTTCCATTTATTGTCCATGCTAAATTTGTAAAGCCTGTAGTATTAAATTGTGTTGTAAGATCTACAGCATTGTTATCGCATTTTGCAATAATTTTATCTATACCCAAATTCGGTTTTGCAGGAAAACTTATTACTAATGAGTCCAAATAAAAACTAGTATCTGTAGCAATATCAAGTCTCATTCTATAAGATACATTACCACCATTAAGTACAGATAAATCATCAGTAAAACTTACATTTTTATTTGTGAAATTTCCTGTGCCCAATATTGTTTTAAAATTACTGTACGTAGTTTGTGATGATAGTTTTCTTTCTACAATTATAGTCATACTGTTATCATGTTTTACATTTAATAAAACATTTGCTGCGCAATTTGCTGTAGCATAATTTTGTGTGTAAGATTTTTTTAAAAGTATAGCAAAAGATTTTTTCATATCTGGAATGCCGTATCCAACCCTATCGTCTGGCGTTGTATATTTTGATGCAGATTTTTGCATAGCATCCAAAATTGTCATGTTATTAAACTCAGGGAAAGCTTGCCACAAGCAAGTTGTAAGCCCAGCCATATTTGGCGTAGCAAAAGAAGTACCGTTACTAAATACTGGCAGCCCTGTGCTAGCGCTTGCTACTACTGCGTTTCTTCCAACAGCGGCAACGTTAGGTTTTATACGACCATTACTGCTAGGGCCATAACTACTAAAACTAGCTATCACTGAAAGTGTATCTACAGCGCCTACAGTCATTACACTATCTGCATCGCCAGGTGTTGATATATAATGCCAAGCACCATTTCCATCATTACCAGCAGCTACCACAGGAAGCATTCCTTTTTTTGCAGCAATATCCGATGCTATTGCACTCATAGTTGTATTGCCATCCATATTGGCATAAGTATAATTTTGTGAAGCAAAATCAAATGTTGTATAGCCTAAAGAAATCGTACACACATCTACACCAATACTATCCGCTCTTTCGTACCCCGTTGCTAAATTATGTTCCTCTATTATTGTTTCACTTGCTACGTCTTCTGTACGAAATAAACAAAAATTTGCTTTTGGAGCAGTGCCTACAAAAACGCCTGGCATATTTGCAGCAATAGTGCTAAGGCAATTCATGCCATGTGAATTATCTTCATCTACACTTGCATTGTTGGCTACAAAATCCCAAGTGTTTATTATCTGATTGCTATTGCGAATACTATCAAAAGTGGGTAATGATAAATAATGAAAAAAACCAGCATCCAAAACACTTATTTGCATTCCCTCTCCTCTAAAACCATGGTTGTGTAAAAACTCGCCTTGGTGTATATGCACTTGTCCGTTAGATTTTCCGTAACTAAATATATTTGCTGTTGTTTCATTCTCTAAAGAAGATGTTGAATTTGTATTGGAGATTGGTGTATCAATAGCAGCATCTAAAATTTTATTTACTGGCTCGCCAGCATTTACCTCACCAGTACGAGATGCCACAGCTACAGCACTTACCACAAAAGGAAAGTTATTTATTTTTGCTAGTGCAGTGGCATCTGTGGTTTGTATGGTTACTTGGTTAAGCCATTTAGATGTATTTAAAATATTTACCACTCCTGCTAATCTTACACTATCAACATATCTTGGTGTAACTGGTAAGTCCAAACTATC
>JAYTGY010000028.1:0-14958 GCA_043733065.1 Ferruginibacter sp. | reverse complement strand
ACTTCGTTCCACAATGTATCCATTTCTTGTAGGCTCATATCGAGCAGGGCTTTGTTTTGCAAAGCTGCTGCATTTTCTACGGCAGTAAATCGTCGTATAAATTTTTTATTTGTTCTTTCAAGTGCGGCATCAGCATCCACATGCAAAAACCTTGCAAAGTTTACCAAAGAGAAAAATACATCGCCCATTTCGTCCTCTATTTTATCTTGTATGCCAGTAGCAATGGCTTCTTTTAGTTCGCCCATCTCCTCCTCTACTTTGTCTAACACTTGCTGCGTATTTTCCCATTCAAAACCTACCGTTTTAGATTTTTCTTGCAGCCTTATTGCTTTTACCATGCTAGGTAAAGATTTTGGCACGCCACCCAAAATAGATTTCTTTCCTTCTTTTAATTTTAGCTTTTCCCAATTTTGTTTTACATCTTCTTCTGTTACGACTTCTTTTAAACCTTCGCCCATTATGCCTTTCCCGTATATATGTGGGTGGCGGCTAATGAGTTTGTCACAAATACCGTTTATTACTTCATCTAATGTAAATTTATTTTCTTCCTTGCCTATACGTGCATAAAAAACTATGTGCAATAACAAATCACCAAGTTCTTCTTTTATTCCACTCCAATCACCATTATCTATAGCATCTGCCAATTCATAAGTTTCTTCTATTGTTAGATGCCGAAGTGTTTCGTTGGTTTGTTTTTTATCCCAAGGGCATTTTTCCCTTAGTTCATCCATTATATTTACGAGGCGTAAAAAAGTATTGTTCATGGTTACATTTTATAAAGAGATAGACCAAATAATAGCATTGTAAAAAAAAGAAATAGAAAAAATAAAAAGATAATTAGCAAAATAAGTTTAAAAAGTGTTTTGCCTCTACTTTGTTCATAAAAATTTCGCATAGCTTTATACAAATAATAAAATATGCATAAACCTAGTAAAACTGCAATATTAGAAAGCCACCCCTGATGAGTAACCTCAGCTATTTTGTTTAAAAAAGTAATTAAAAGTATTTGTAGATACGCAAAAATATACAAATGAATAGTAAATATGGCATGGGCTACGTAGTAAAACTTCTTCCTTCTAATGTAAATAAGCTTTAAAAACAATGCAAAAAACGGCAAGGAAATAAATAACATTTGCGGAACTAGATGTATAGCTGTTTGAAATAATTCGCTAGTTAATTTTTTAGAATTTCTGCCATATTTTTCTTGTAATTGAAATTGCTTTTCTAAAATTTGTCTATCAATATATCCCTCTTTTACTTTTCCTATTTTATGTAAAGAATCATACTGTTTTCTATCCCTGTAATCATCAGAAATATTAATAAGTCCGTTAGAAACCTTTCCTGTTAAATCGTTATTAATAAATCTTTCTATAGAATCGAGCCCATGCTTTTTAATTATGTTTTCTATATGTATGCTATCCAATCCTAATATCCCTGCATTTTTTATTAGTTTTAATGAATCTTTTTGTGATATTGCTACATCCTTATTTGAGGAAATTTTATTACTACCACCTTTTGCAAAAAAGGTAAATATTACAAAGAAAAAAACAAACGATGTAAACACATAAAACCTTACCGGATTTAAATAACTCGTTCTCCTTCCTGCCATGTATTCTGAACTAAGAAACCCTGGCTTTGTAACCACATATTTTACTGAGCTAAAAAATTTTCCATCAAAATGGGTAATATCATTAAAAAAATGTGAAATAAGATGCCACACAGATTCCTGTGGCTCTAAGTTTTCTTGCCCACAAATACTGCAATAACGTCCATTAATAGCGGCATTACAATTAAGGCAACTCTTTTCTTTTCGCTGTTTTAGGTGGCTCACAAAATTCTTTTTGTTAAAAATAATAAACTTTACGCTCATCTTCACCAATAACAACAATAAGGATTGTATTTTTACCCAAAATAAAATTAATTGACCTTGAAAAGAACAGCACTCTCTATTTTAATTGTATCCACATCGCTATTTGCTAATGCACAATATTATTATAAAGATATTGTGAGCAATAACCAATTGATGGCCGATATGAAAGTTTACAAAGAAAATAAAGTAAGAAATGTAACTTTAAAAAGTTTTGAAGATAATGGCGTAGAAAGCGAAAGTTTTTTTTGCGAAAAGAAAATAAGCAAAAATTATAAAAAATCGACTTTGTTTACCCGTGCAGATATTGCTCCTGCATCGCTCTTTACTTCTATTTTTGATAAGGATGGAAAATTGTTGAGCACTAATGACAGTGCTACTTTTTCGGTAACTGAAATTAAATATAGTTATGATGATAAACAAAGAATACATTCCATTTTTTCTACAGTACGTGCTATTGAAGAGTTTAATAACAGTATTACCGAAGAACATATTTATAGTTATGAAAATAATGTACTATCAAAAATGATAAGAATAAAAAATGGTAGAGATAGTACAGCAATATTATTTTCTAAAGATGAAAAAGGAAATATTATTTTAGAAAAAGACACTAAGAATGGTACAAAATTTTATTATTATTACGACGATAAAAATAGACTAACCGATATTGTACAAGCAAATGAGTTTACCAAAAACTTAAAGCCCGATTATATGTTTGAATACAATAACGAAGGGCAAATAACCCAAATGACAGCCGTAGAAGAAGGTAGCAACAATTATTTTGTATGGAAATATAATTATGAAAATGGCTTGAGGATAAAAGAGCGTTGTTTTACCAATGAAAAACGTTTAATGGGTAGTATGGAGTATGAATACAAATAATAGATTTGAGATGGGAGATTTAAGATGTAAGACTATTTTAAATTAGAAGAAATTTCCTGCATAGCGAGTGTCTTTTATATTGAAATAATAACATTTAAAATTCTACTTCATAATAACTACCTTAAAAAAAATAAAAAAAAATCCCCGTTCAAAAAAATGAACGGGGATTTTTATATTTTAAAATGCCGAATTAGAAATTTCTAACTGCCAATTCTGTTCTTCTATTTTTAGCTTTACCTGCCGCTGTTTTATTATCGGCTACTGGTTTTGTAGAGCCATATCCTGTAGCAGTTAAACGGCTTTCAGCAATTCCTTTACTTACAAGATATGCTTTTACAGCGTTTGCTCTTGCTTCAGATAATATTTGGTTTTTATCTGCTGCTCCTGTTGCATCTGTATGACCATCTACATCTACAAACAAAGACTCATCTTCTTTTAATAACTTAGCTGCTTCGTCTAGCGCCTTGAAAGATTTAGGCAACAATTTAGCACTGCCTGTAGCAAAGAAAACATTTTTAGCTGCATAATTTATTTTATCAATTACTGCTTTAGATATTTCTGGGCAACCTTGGTTTGCAGCTGTACCAGCACGATCTTTACACTTATCTTCTTCATCGTTTATACCATCTTTATCTGTATCTGGTATTGGGCATCCATTGTAACGTGCAAGACCTTTTTCAGTTGGGCATTTATCCTCTTCATCATTTACACCATCTGCATCAGTATCTGGTATTGGGCAACCACCATATTTAGCTAAACCAGCTACTTCTGGGCATTTATCATCTGCATCAGCTATTCCATCGCTGTCTTTATCTGGGCAACCACCAAGCGAAGCTAAACCTGCTACATCTGGGCATTTATCATCTGCATCTAGCACACCGTCTCCATCACGATCTACAACAACAGGCACAACTGGTAATGCAGGTGCTGCAACAACAGCTTCTGGCTTTTTACCAAGTGCACTTGCAAAACCTACGCTATGATAAAAATGATATGCTGCGTTTTCAGACAATGCTATACGATATTGAGAGTTAAGCAACATAAAAGTACCATCAGCAATTCTTACTTGCAAGCCAACACCAATTGGTGCAAATGCACTAAAATAATCTTTCCACTTACTTGCACCAACGCCCAAAGTAAAAAATGGAGATACAGTGTAATTATCTGTAAGTAATTTGAAATTTGCAGTACCTGCGAGTTCTAATAATAGATGATCGTTACCATCTAAATTACTAACCGCAACAGATGTAGGATGCTTTACAAAACCTCCCGTAAGTGTTCCTACAAAATCAATATTATCGGTAAACCCTTCTAAGTAACTTATAGAAAGTGCAGGATCCATTCTTTTAAACTTAAGCAATTGCTTATTGTTTATAACAGTTGTTAGGCTATTATTTCTTACATCAAAGCCAGATTTATAATCTATCATGCTAAAATGAATAGCTAGACTTGGACGTTTCTTTACATCGGATTGGGCAAAACTTGCCGCAGTAACAATGATTGCTAAAACCAATAGAATACTTTTCTTCATAATTTGTTAAATTTTCGTAAACATGGCAAAAATAGGGGCTTAGTTTCAATTACTGAAATAAATTAAACACAACCTAAGTAAAGCGTGTATTACTTGTTAATTAGTATTACCAATATAATAATTATTTCGCTTTTTTATGCATTTTTTTATTGATTACCACCACTTTCACTTTTGTGAGGCCAGAAGATACAAAATCTAGCTTTTTTGCAGCTGCTAGGGTTAAATCTACTACTCTTTTCATTTTGGGGTGTAATCTATCATTTGTTTTTACAATCACACTTTTACCATTTCTTAAATTGGTAACTTCTATCCATGTACCCAATGGAAGTTGATTGCAAGCCGCTGTAAGTTTTTTATGGCTAAATATTTCACCGCTAGCTGTTCGTCTCCCTTCAAATTTTGCTGCATAAAAACTGGCCTGTCCGTATAAAGTATGATTCTTTTTTTTATTTTCTTTTGGAATATCGGGATTTAATTCAGTGCTGTCTTGTGAAAATACTTGGCTCCCAAAAAAAATAGTAAACAAAAACGTAAAAACTATTCTACATAAATATTGAATTTGCATGAAATTATTTTTTAATGAAAGATTATTTTCCTATAAAATATTTTTGTTTCAAATCCCTATCGTCTGCATAAATATCGTCGTAAAATTTTATTGAACCATTTACCAATTCGCAACTCATGTAGCGAATAAATAATGGTAATTTATTTCTTACATCTATTTTTCTATTTACTTTTTCTGCCATCCAATTTCTAATAGAATCAGTATTGCAAGCCAAGGTATCTCCTTTCTTTAAATTCATACTATCATTTCTAAGAATAAAATCTGCTAATTTTTGCCACTCTTGTACCCGCACACATCCATGACTAAAACATCTTACGCCATTTTTAAATAAATACCTTTGATTTGTATCGTGCAAATAAACGGCATCGGCATTTTCAAAGTTAAATTTCATTACACCAAGTGCATTGCTATTTCCACTGCCCTGCTGTATTCTATATGGAATGCCTTTAGTGTATCTTTCCCAATTTACATTATCGGGATCTATTTTTTTTCCTTTTCCATTTAATAAATACAACCCACGCCGTGCCAAATAATTTGAATTTCTTTTTAAGCCAGGCAGCATATCTTTTGTAATAATACTATTGGGTACGGTCCATGTTGGAAACAACACAATATCTGAAATGGCACTTGTAATAAGTGGTGTAGGTGTTGCAGGTTTGCCACAAATAATTCTAGATTCAAAAGCCACTGTATCATTATCAAACACTTTTAAATAATATGCTGGTAAGTTTACCCAAATATATTTTTTTGGCATTACTTCGGGCAGCAGCTTGTATTTATCTAAGGTAATAGCAATGATATTGTAGCGTTGTTTATCATTAATATTTAAACGTTTTACAACTCCCGCTCCCACTTTACCATCTGCTGTTAATCCTGTTTTTATTTGATAAGACAATAGCGAATTGCTCAAAGCCGTAGAGTCAAAATTTGTGGGTATATCCACGCCTGCTTCAGCTAATCTTTTCTTTAACGATTTTATAAAAGCTACAGAATCTTTGTATGGATACGTTATATATGTGTATGTGCGAGTATCCATACTATCCACAAACTTTTTTATTCCTTTTTTTAGCATTACATAGGCTTGCTGCTTAGGCTGCACGGTTTCTAACAACGAATCTATATTGGTTGTTTGTTTTGCTTTTTCTATATATGCACCAAAGTATTTTGCGTATTTAGATGTATCGTTTCTCCACGAAAAGCTGTCTGACTGCAACCTGCCTTGCTTTAAATCTTTCAACAAACCAATGTAGGCATTTGTCATTAAAATATCTACATTGGCCCAGCTAATATGTGGTTCTTTTTTTAGAGAATCATTATCCAATATTTTTTTTAATTGTGCAATTTTATTAAAGTTATAATCTTCTTTATACAAGCCTTGAAGCGCTGCATTTCTTAAATAATTTACCAACCCAATTGTAGCTACATTCCATTTTTTTTTGGTGCTCCAAATGGGCACATAATCTGTATGTGTATAATAACTTTCTACTACAGGATAGTAATTAATGTTGGCGCTATCTATAATTAATAAACTATCTGGCCCATCATTAATAATAGAAGAAATTTGTTCTTGAATTTTTTCGTCTTCAGCAGATGGTTTTGTAATAACATACCCTTCTTCTGATACTTTTTTACCATTGCAAGAAACCAATACAAAAGCCAAACAAAATATTGCTGCGCTAAAAAGCTTGATAGAGAAATACATAGCAGAAATAGATTTATTTAATGAAGATAGTTTTTCAAATTGAATTTTCCATTATTTAATAATTACTTTGCAGTACAAAATTATACTTTTTGCAAGATGAAATATTACATTATTGCTGGTGAAGCAAGCGGAGACTTGCACGGCAGCAATCTTATAAAAGAAATACACAAGTTAGACACAGCGGCAAAAATATACTGCTGGGGTGGCGAAAAAATGCAAGATGCAGGTGCTTCTCTTATAAAACATTATAGAGATTTAGCCTTTATGGGGTTTACAGAAGTCATAAAAAATCTGCCAACAATCTTTAAAAATATTGGCTTTTGCAAAAGAGATATTGAACATTTTAAACCAGATGTGTTGGTATTAATTGATTACCCTGGTTTTAATATGCGCATTGCAAAATGGGCGCATAAAAAAAATATAAAAATTGTGTATTACATTTCTCCTCAAATTTGGGCATGGAAAGAAAAACGTGTGCATGCTATAAAAAGAGATGTAAATAAAATGCTCGTTATTCTTCCTTTTGAAAAAGAATTTTATAAAAAATATAATTTCGAAGTTGACTATGTTGGACATCCATTAGCAGAAGTAATTACCGATTTTAAAACCAAAAACTCATCTATACAAAAAGAAAATATTGTCGCTTTATTGCCAGGCAGTCGTAAGCAAGAAATTTTGGTAAAATTGCCGATTATGATTTCGGTAGCAAAACATTTTCCAACTTATAAATTTGTGGTGGCAAAAGCACCCGGCTTGGAGGATGAATTTTACGAAGCCATTTTAAAACCTTACGATAACGTTGGCTCAGTATCCAACCAAACATATGCATTACTCTGCAAAGCAAAAGCAGCATTGGTTACAAGCGGTACGGCAACTTTAGAAACAGCCCTGTTTGCTATACCAGAAATTATTTGTTACAAAGGTGGAAAAATATCTTACGAAATAGCCAAACGATTAATAAAAATAAAATTTATTGGTTTGGTAAATTTAATAATGGATAAAGAAGTGGTAAAAGAATTGATACAAGATGAATTAAACGAAAAAAATATTGTAGCAGAATTAAAATTATTATTAACAGAAAATGAAAAATCGATTCAGTTAAACAAAGATTACGAAGCTTTGTATAATTTATTGGCAAAAGGTGGGCATGCATCTGCCAATGCTGCTGAAAAAATTTATAGCCTCATAAAAAATTAGTGACGCAATAATTTAATAGCAAGCACAATCATAGCAAAAAGAAAAAGCAAAATGGATAATCGATTTATACCATGCATATACTTCATCCATTGTGTTGATTTATCGTTGGGGTCTTTTTTTACGATATATAAATATTGTCCTATTTGTTTTAGTATGCCCATTATCAAAAATTAAAGTTTTAAAATATTTGTTAAACAAAATTACGATAAAAAACTTTTTGAGGTTTTTAAGCGTACATCTCAATATAAAACTTAAAATAATGAAGAATATATTTATTGCCATTTTAATTGTTTCCTCTGCTTTTGGATGCAATGCGCAAAAATCAAAACCTGCAAAACAAACCAAGTACAACGTAGTAAAAACAGATGCGGAATGGAAAAAAATGCTTACGCCTATACAATATGATGTAACAAGACATGAAGGCACCGAGCGTGCATTTACTGGCGATACATGGAACAATCATGAGGTAGGTACTTATTATTGTGTATGTTGCAATCAATCGCTTTTTAGCTCGGCCAATAAATTTGAAAGTGGTACTGGTTGGCCAAGTTTTTGGTTGCCTATTGATAAAAAACATGTAGAAGAAAAGATAGATAATTCTTTTGGCAGCGTACGTACGGAAGTAAGATGCAGCAATTGTGGCGCACACCTTGGTCATGTTTTTGAAGATGGCCCAAAACCAACAGGCCTGAGGTATTGTATGAACTCTGCTTCGCTTAAATTTGTGAAAAAGTAGCGGGTTGAAGGTTCAAAGTTGAAGGTTCAAGGTTGGCACTTTTAGATTGGAAGCATCAAAATAAATTGATTGCTGCATAATTAAAATATTTTGAAAAAAATAATACACAAACACCCACTAGCCATACGATGGTTGCATTGGATAAATTTCCCATTGCTAACTATCATGACATGGAGTGGTATATTAATTTATTGGGCTAATGATGTGTATAGAATTGGCTTTGGCGATAAAACTTTGCTCAAATTTTTTCCAAATAGTTTTAATAAAGCATTAAACATTCCTTTTCGACTTGCAGAAGGAATGAGCTTGCATTTTATCTTTATGTGGTTTTTTACCATAAATGGAATTGTATATTTTTTCTATTTACTTTTTTCAAAAGAGTATAAATTAATTTTTCCAAACAAGCATTCATTAAAAGAAGCATGGTTGGTTATCCTTCACGATTTGCATATAAAAAAAGGATTGCCACCACAAAAAAAATACAATGCCGCACAACACATAGCATACACAGGCGTAATAGTTTTAGGATTCTTTATCATCATTACTGGTTTAGCCATTTACAAGCCTGCGCAGTTGTATTGGCTATGCGCTATGCTAGGCGGTTATGAGTGGGCACGTATAGAACATTTTACAATAACTATACTTTTCGTATTGTTTTTTTTGGTGCATATTTTGCAGGTAATTTTAGCAGGTTGGAACAATTTTAGAAGCATGCTTACAGGTTTTGAAGTAATAAAAGATAAACCAGAAACGCAAGTAAAAAAAGAGGAGGTAACCAATGAATAATATAGAAAAAATTGCAGATGAAAAATTTATAAAAAGAAAAACAATAACCGCAATTTTCTTTTTCGTTTTATTTATTGCTACTTGCCTTTTTGCGTGGAATAGATTGCAGCATCAACCGAAAGTAGCAGGTGCATTACAACCGCTAAGAAAAGGTTTGGATATGAACGAATGGATTTTCTCACACATATTTAGCGATAAACATCTTTCTGCTACTTATGCTAAAAACCTTGCTGCGCCTAAAGTGCGTGTAAATGGAGATGCTGGTTTAAAAAATAATGCCGATACTGCCAATTGGAAATTGCAAGTTGTAAAAAACACTGGCGATACATTAAGAATATCATTAGCGGAAATAAAAGCATTACCAAAAACAGAAATCATTTTCGATTTTAAATGCATAGAAGGTTGGAACCAAATAACACATTGGGGCGGTGTGCGCTTTAGCGATTTTGTAAATAAGTATGGTTTGTTTACCCAAAGCAATATGAAATATGTGGGCATGGAAACACCCGATGGGGTGTATTATGTAGGCATAGATATGGCAAGTATGCTGCAACCCCAAACCTTACTCTGTTACGAAATGAATGGCAAACCTTTACCCCTAAACCAAGGGTTTCCTTTACGATTAATTATACCTGTAAAGTACGGTGTAAAACATCTTAAACGCATTGGCACATTATTTTTTGATAATGAAAAGCCAAGAGATTATTGGTATGAGAAAGGGTATGATTATTATTGTGGGATGTGAGGTTGTTGCCACGAATGACACAAATTAACACGAATAAAATCCAAACATTCACTTCTCAAACAACCACCAATCTTTTTTTAGTTCTTCATGTTTTAACCCAAAACGCCCAATGGCATTCTCTCTAAGATAAGCCACTGCTTCTTCTACAGAATCTGTAAACAAACACAGGCTTAAATCTTCTGGAGAGATTGTGGATTTATTTTTCATAAGTTCAATATGCTCTACAACTTTTTGGTGAAAATCTTTATCAAAAATTATAATGGGAAATTGACTTATCATTTTTGTTTGAATGAGTGTAAGCGCTTCAAAATATTCATCTAGCGTACCAAAGCCACCAGGCATTACTACAAATGCAAAAGAATATTTTATGAGCAAAGTTTTTCGCACAAAAAAATATTTTATGTTTACCCATTTATCTAAATATGGATTATGATTTTGCTCGTGTGGCAATACGATATTGCAACCCACACTCCTTCCACCTACATCTTTTGCGCCTCTATTGGCTGCTTCCATTATACCTGGGCCACCACCAGTCATAATGGTAAAACCTAGCTTTGCTATTTCGCCAGCTATTAGTTGGGTTTGCTTGTAATATGGATGATCTTCTTTAAACCTTGCCGAGCCAAAAATGGTAACACATGGCCCTACGAAATGCAGCGTACGAAAGCCTTTTATAAATTCTGTTAAAATGCTAAAGGCGAATTTAAAATCTTTCCAACGGTTTTGAGGGCCTTCTAAAAATTTAATCTCTTTATTATTATTCATATAATTAAAAATGATGTTTAGGGGGTAATAGAATATGAAAGTTACAACATTAAAGATTATCAGAAAATAGTAAACGCTTCATTTATTTTATGAGTGCAGATAATGATTAACATTATCTTAAAACCATTTTGTGTAACTTGGCAGCAATAATTTAATTAGTAAGCTACGATTTAGAAAACCATTAATATAGTAACATTAAAAAACAAAACCCATGGACAGGAAAGAATTTTTAACAGCATTAGGATACTCGAGCGGCGCACTAATTTTTGCCGCATGCCTTGGTGGTTGCAAAAAAGAAAGTGATAATACTACTCCTGCACCCAATGTAGATTTTATATTAGACCTTACACAACCTGCCAACAGTGCTTTAAATACAGCTGGTGGTTATATTTATTCCAACGGCGTTATTGTTGCTAAAACTACTGCTGGTGCTATTATTGCTGTATCGCAAGCATGTACACACCAAGGCACAAGTGTACAATTTCAAGGAGCAAACGACCGATTTTATTGCCCAAATCATGGTGCAACTTTTAATACATCTGGTGGCGTAACTACAGGCCCTGCAACTGCTGCTTTAAAGCAATACACAGTTACACTTACAGGAAATTCAGTTAGGGTAAATGGGTAATGGATTTAAGAATTTATTTTGGAAGCGAATACAAGTTTTTAACTTTTATTCGCTTTTTTATTAAAAGCAAGTAGAATCAGCAAGAGTTAACAATTCAATTTTAAAAAATGTAAAACAAAAAATAAATTTCAATTAGCAATTTAAAATATGCCATCGGTTCTTTTAATATAAATACAATTATAAAAACTTGCAATTTTTTTTAGCCCAGGCATTGGTTTTTAATTATACATTTTAAAATAATAAAAAAGCGTGGCATAATGTTTGAACATAAAAATAATATTAATGAAAATAGTAGTTTAATTTATCGAATTCGTATTTTTAATAATATAAGACTATTTACCATGCCTATACATATTATTTTTTTGTGTAAATACTAAATAATCCTACCAAATTATAATTAATAAAATGTTCGTTACCCAAAAATTATTTCATACTCAACAATATATTATAATTTAGCACTGCTGAACCCCTATAAAAATAAGTACCCAACATGAAAAAAATATTATTCTCCTTTGCAACTTTAATTTGCATTGTTTTATTAAATGCTTGTTATTACGATAAAGGAGATTTATTGTATCCATCTAAAAGTAGCAATTGTGATACTACAGCTGCGGTTTCTTATAGTTCAAAAGTAGTACCTATTTTAACTACACAATGTTACAGTTGCCATGTAGGTGCAAGTGCAGGTGGTGGTATTGTAATGGGTACACACGCTACAGATAAAGCAACAGCGGTAAATGGAAAATTATTTGGCAGTATAAATCATTCATCTGGCTTTTCGCCTATGCCCAAAAGTGCTGCAAAAATGAATGCTTGCGATATTGCAGCCATAAAAAAATGGATAGACGCAGGAAGCCCTAATAACTAAAAAAAATAAGCATATCATTTTGAAAAGAAAAAGCACGAAATATTTTTTATTAGCACTGCTCGTTATAGGAGGAGCAATTGGCATATATGGTTATAAAGAATATAACCGTACAGCAAAAGATATTGAAACCATTACACCCTCATTTATTATTTCTAGCGAAGCTTTAATTAATGATTTTACTAATAATGATTCAATAGCAAATGCAAAATATTTAGGCAAAACAGTTGCAGTAAATGGCAAATTAAAAGCCATAGATAAAGATGAAAATGGATTTTTTACAATCGTTTTGGGAGATACCACTTCATCTACAAGTGTGCGCTGTAGTATGGATAGTGCACATAATAACGAAGCTATAAATTTAAAAGAAGGAACGCAAATAAATGTAAAAGGTATATGCACAGGCTACAATAAAGATGAAATGGGCTTAGGCGCAGATATTATTTTAAACCATAGTTGTATAAATAAAACCCAATAATTTAAAACTCCACTAAAAAACGAACATGAAAAAAATCATTTTATTTTTAAGCTTAACGGCTATTGCAAACATAACATTTGCACAAGGCAAATATTTTACAAAAACTGGTAAAATAGATTTTGATGCTACCGTTGCAAAATCGCCTGAAGATATTAAAGCTGTGAATAAAAGTACTACCATGATAATAGATACTAAAACTGGCGGTATGGAGTTTCTTGTTTTAATGAAAGGATTTGAATTTACAAGATCATTAATGCAAGAGCATTTTAATGAAAATTATGTAGAGAGTACAAAATTTCCTAAAGCTCAATATAAAGGAGTAATTGTGGATAATGCATTGGTAAACTATAGCAAGGACGGTGCTTACAAAGTAAAAGTAAAAGGAAAGCTTACCATACATGGTGTTACAAAAGATACAGAATCGGATGGGGTAATAACTGTAAAAGCAGGAATAATTACCGCTACTTCTACTATTGTAGCTTCATTTGCAGATTATAAAATTGTTATACCAACGTTGGTAGCAGATAAAGTAGCCAACACTGCTAAAATAAATATTACTTGTGCTTTAGAGCCTTTAAAAAAATAATCAACTCAACCCGTTAATTACATCTCATAAAAATATTGAATGAAAAAAGTTTTTTATAAAATTGTATTGGCTACGATTTTAATTTTATTTTCTTTTAAAATACAAGCTCAAGAATTATTAGATCTTTTAGGTGATGAAAAACCAAAGAAAGAATTTGTAAAAAATGCTTTTAAGTCCACCAGAGTTATAAATGGTCACTCCATAGAATTTCTTTCGCCAGGCACTATGGATTTAAGAATATTGCACCGTTTTGGATTATTAGACCAAGGAGCAAAAAACTTTTATGGTTTAGATCAAGCCACAATGCGCCTTGGTTTTGATTTTGGTATTTTACCTAACTTAATGGTGGGTGTGGGAAGAAGCACCTACAAAAAAGAAATAGATGGATTTGTAAAATATGGCCTTATACGCCAATCCACTGGTAGCCACAGTTCTCCAATTACGGTAACGGGCGTAGCAGGTATGACAGTAAATACATTACCATTTGCAGATACTTCTATAAAAAACTTTTTCACTTCTAGACTAGCGTATTATTTTCAAACAAGTATTGGACGAAAATTTAGTGAAGCCTTTACTTTACAAATAACACCAACAATGGTGCACAATAATCTTGTACCATTAGATGCTCAACCCAATAATGTTTATGCTATTGGTTTTGGTGGCAGATATAAGTTTACAAAACGTATGGCTTTTACTTGGGATTATTTTTATTTGATAAATGGCATTGAAGAAAAAGTAAATTACAATCCGCTTGGGCTTGGTATAGATATTGAAACAGGTGGCCACGTTTTTCAATTGCATTTTTCAAATTCTACAGGCATGAACGAAAGAGCTTTTATAACAGAAACAACAAACACATGGGGCAAAGGAGAAATAAGATGGGGTTTCAATTTATCAAGAGTATTTCAAATAAAGAAAAATAAAAAAGCGCTCTAAATAATATATATTCTAACAAAAAAATTTTAGCATTATAATTGTTTATTAAAATAAAATCTCACTGCAAACAAATCCCCCATGAAAAAAATGAAAATTGTATCGCTGCTTTCTATGATTCTGCTATCTTTTTTGATAATGAATTGTAGGCACGAACTTCCGTTCCCCCAAGAAACTTGTGCCGATGTAAATTTTAAAATTGCTGCAAGCAAAACAGATGCTACTTCAAACACTAATAATGGAAGCATTACTGTTACTGCATCTGGCGGAAAAGATTTTGTATTTAGTTTAAATGGTTCTCCTTATACAAACGTATCCACTTACTCTGGTTTAGCGCCTTTGTCGGTAAATAAAATTAAAGGAAAAAATTCTTTAGGTTGTATAGATTCTTTGGAAATTACAATTGGCGCTATCGACCCTTGTGCAGGTGTTACCATTACTGTAACTACAGTTAAAGTAGATGCAACAGCGGGCCTTGCAAATGGCTCTATAACAGCAACTGCTACTGGTGCATTGGGTTTAACATATAGTATAAATGGTGGTCCATTTCAAGCAAGCCCTATGTTTTCAAATTTGCCAGGAGGAAATTATACTGTAGCTGCAAAAAGTGCTGCAGGTTGTATTGGCTTATCGCCGCAAGTAACTGTGGGTGCTATAGATCCATGTGCAGGTATAACTGTATTAGTAACTAC
>JAYTGY010000027.1:0-6479 GCA_043733065.1 Ferruginibacter sp. | reverse complement strand
GCCAATATGTTGCATAAAAACATTTACACCCTCACAAGTAAAAAATAATTTTTCATGGTAAATATTTCTAATTGCTGCATTATCAATATTACCATATACTCCTCTAAAAATTATTTTCTTATTTAGCTTTTCACTAAAATAGTTGCCTTGCCATACGCCAACATTATTTTCGACTTTATCTTCAAGTTCATCTCTTACCTTATCCTTTACTTTATCTCCTCGTCCTCCCTCTCCACCCCGTGGAGAGGGAAGGGTGAGGACCCCAAAATCCCCCGCATGCCACACTTCATCACAATCTTTAAAGTGCTCAAAAACGGCTTCGTCTAAAAAACCATGTGTGTCCGATATTAATCCTATTCTTGTCAAACCAATTTCGTTTTTAACATGTAAATTTGTTTATTAAATAAAGATAACTTGTTTCTTATTAAAAGTATTGCTAAAGAAAAATAATCTTGCATTAAACAAAACACCAAACACCAAACAACAAACATTCACAACACCAAACAATATAACAAATGCCACATTACCATAAACTCGGCACTATCCCTCACAAGCGTCACACACAGTTTCGCAAGCCAGATGGTTCTTTATATTCCGAGCAGTTATTTTCTACCGAAGGTTTTTCAAACGATTATTCTTTGCTCTATCATACATACGCACCCACACTCATTGTAAGTTGCGATGAGCCAGTAAATGTAGCTCCAAAAATTGCAGAAGAACATATGCTAAAGCATCGTAGCCTTGAGGGATTCAAAATAAAACCAGCATCCGATTTTTTAGAAAGCAGAAAAGCAGTGTTGGTAAACGAAGACTGCCACATCGTTTTAGCCGCTCCGCAAAAAAGTATGACGGATTACTTTTACAAAAATGCAGATAGCGACGAAGTTATTTTTATACATGAGGGTACTGGTGTTTTAAAAACTTGCTATGGCGAAATAAAATTTGGATACGGTGATTATTTGGTTATTCCAAGAGGTTGCATTTATCAAATACATTTCGATACCGAAGCCAACAGATTATTTATTGTAGAATCTCATTCGCCCATTCGTTATCCAAAAAAATATTTAAGTAAGTTTGGACAATTGATGGAGCATTCTCCTTATTGTGAAAGAGATATTCGTACGCCAGAAAATTTACAAACTTTTAATGAAAAAGGCGACTTCATCATCAAAACAAAAAAGAAAGGTATGTTGTATGGCATACATTATGGCACGCATCCGTTTGATGTAATTGGCTGGGATGGTTGCTGCTATCCATTTGCATTTAGCATTCACGATTTCGAACCCATTACTGGCCGTGTGCATCAGCCTCCACCAGTGCATCTTACTTTTGAAACAAATGCGTTTGTTATTTGTTCGTTTGTGCCACGTTTGTTCGATTATCATCCGCTCGCAATTCCCGCACCATACAACCATAGCAATATTGATAGCGATGAATTGTTGTATTATGTAGATGGCGATTTTATGAGTCGCAAGCATGTAACCCGTGGCATGATTACACTGCATCCTGCTGGCATTCCGCATGGACCACACCCTGGCCTTGCTGAAAAAAGTATTGGTGCAAAAGAAACCAAAGAACTTGCTGTAATGGTAGATACTTTTCATCCATTAAAACTTACTGAAGATGCCATTGCTATAGAAAATGAAGGGTATGTAATGAGCTGGGCAGAATAGAAATGGTTCCGAGTTACGGGTTGAGTATTTACGAGTTTTAACTACTTTATCTGCTCGTCATTATTAATTATTCATTATAAATTATTAATTATAATTTTTTTTTCTTAATTTGTTTTTTATAAACCAACTTAATTATGATAAAATTTAATGAACTCAAACAAGGTGGACATGTAATTACAGATTTTGATGGCGACAAACGCAGGGGAGAAGTAGAAGAATTAAAAAATACTTCCAAGCAAGTAATGATTAATACTGGCATTCAAAGTTTTTGGTTCGATACCGGCAAAGGTCAATTATCACCCATACCAGTAACAGAAGCAGAATTATTCAATTTTAAATTTCACAAACATGTAAATGATGATGGTACTATAAAATATATGAAAGGTGCTTTTCGATTACTCATACCAAAAGAAGGTGATTTTTCTCGTATGGAAATTTGGTATAGAGATGAACAAAGGCATATTGCAGAACCAATACCACTGCATGTTTTACAAAATCATTTTTTTGAAATGACAAAAGTTTTTTTAAACGATGCTTCGTTTGATTAGATTTTCAAAAAATATATGTTGAATAAATAAAACGGATGCCAACTTTTTATAAGTTGGCATCCGTTTTATTTTAATTTATATTTTAACGAGTAAGATGTTTTCTTTGCAAAGAATAAAGTACAATAAATAAAATGGTAAGCGCAATGCCGAAAATAGCAGCACCACCTGCAAGTGTAAAAAATCCTATAAAAAATGCAGATGTAATTAATGGAAGTACTTCTCCAATAACATAAAATATATAGCCCTGTTTTTGTCTTTTGCGCATTTGCATTGCACCTACAATACAAAGCACGCCAGCTACTAATGTTAGTATCAAAATTGGGATTCTATTTTCATAACTTTTAGTAATCATCTCTTCAAAATGTGTCATATCTGGCATAATAGATTTAAGCCAGCTAGGCATACTTCCGCTATTCATTTGCTCCATTACTTTGTCTTTTGTATCAAAGGTTTTTTTTGCATTGTAAAAATTCCACATGCCGCCCAATATTGCAAATGCAGAACCCACAAAAGTTAAAATGCTCAGTATATTTATACCAGATGGTACAGTGTTGTTTTCAAATTCACTTTCGTTAAGAGAATCATTTGTGTTGTTATAATCTGTCATAATAATTTAATTTAGATACCAAATTAAGCAACTAATAAAACATTTCAAAACCTTTTATTTAAAATGTTGCAAATTGCCAACTGCCTATTACCAACTGTTAACCCCTTCTCTTCATTTCCTTTCTTATCAAACCCAATTCCCGCCCCATTTGTCCACTTACCGAACTATTTTCTTGCGCCCTACGCATAAGGTAAGGTATTACATCATCTATAGGCCCAAAAGGTAAATATTTGCTCACACTACAACCACTCTTAGCAAGGTTAAAAGTAATATTATCACTCATGCCATACAACTGCGAAAAATGTATGTGTTCATGGTTATGAGGCAATCCTTTTTTATCTAAACATTCTGTTGCATATAAATTACTGTACTCGTTATGAGAAGCTACAATTACAGCAATTTTATCAATATGGTCAATACTAAAAGATACCGCTTCATTATAATCCCTATCAGTACTTTCTTTATCTGGTTGTATTGGAGATTTGTAATTTTTTTCTTCTGCACGTTTTCTTTCTTTCTCCATGTATGCGCCACGTACAATCTTTGCGCCAAGTATAATATTTCTTTCTACGGCAGCTTCATAACAATCTTTTAAAAATGCCAATCTATCATGCCTATAAAATTGCAAAGTATTATACACTACAGCTTTCGTTTTGTTAAACTGATCCATCATCAAAATCGTTAAAGCATCCACAGGGTCTTGTATCCAGGTTTCTTCAGCATCTACCAATACTGCTACATTTTTTTCAGCACCAGCTCTACAAATTTTAATCACTCTATCTATTACTTTTTTCCATTCTGCTTGTTCACTTTCGGTAAGAGAATTAATTACGCTGTTGTATCTTTTCATCAACGTTCCCTCAGCATTATGCATAGCTGCATCCATTTTTTCTAACAAAGCAAAACGCACAAGCCCAGTCACTTTTATGCTCATGTACGGAATATTTTTTTGCGTAGCAGCGTAGTTTATTACCTTAATAAATTCTTCAGTTGCATGTTCAAAACCAGCTTCCCCTTCTTCACCACCTTCCACACCATAATCAAGAATAACTTCTACATTATACTCACCCAATTTTTTTGCAACAGTTGCAGTTTCTTCCAATGTTTCGCCACCCACAAACTGACTAAAAATTGTATTCCTAATAATTATTTTTGTAAAAGGAATGTGCATTTTTATTGCTGCGGGCATTAGTTTCAAACCCAAGTTTACCAACCAAGGTTTACCCATTGTAGAAAATAAAAAATTTGCTTTTTTTAAAGCCTTATCAGTTTTGTATGCAAAAGCGTATTCGGTGTTATCAAAAGATATCATATAAAAATTTGTACCAGCAAATTAACGCTTTTTGGTTTGTAATTTTAATTATAATTAATGAGGATGCATTTAAAAATGTCGCAAGGGTTGTCAACCTTAATTTGTAATTTCAAAATAAATACACTGCATAAAGGTTGACAACACTATTTGCAAACTGCTACATTTTTAAATGCACCCATTATTGATGAACATTAAAGATCATTTCCTTTTTTTATATAAAACCACTTTCCTATATAGCGCAATCTTAAATCTTCAATCTTAAATAATAAATCTCCCCTTATTTCTTTTAGCTTTGCAAAAATTTAAAATAATATGGAAAAGAAAGCGAGCGAATCTTTAGTGGTGATGACAGAATTGGTTCTCCCAAACGATACCAATAATTTTGGAAATCTCATGGGCGGCCGCCTCATGTATTGGATGGATATTGCAGCCGCACTTGCAGCCATGAAACATTGTGCAGCGCCCGTTGTTACTGCATCGGTTGACAATATTTCTTTTGAAACACCTATAAAAATTGGCAACGTAGTCCATATCGAAGCAAAAGTAACCCGTGCATTTAACAGCAGCATGGAAGTGCATATGAACGTGTGGGGCGAAGATGCCATGCAGCAATATCGTTATAAAAGTAATGAGGCATATTATACTTTCGTAGCACTCGATCCAAATAACAGGCCTAGAACAATAAATTCATTAGTACCCGAAACCGAAGACGAAAAAAAATTATATGAAGGCGCATTAAGAAGAAGACAAATAAGATTAATACTTGGCGGCAAAATGAAAGCAGAAGATGCCGAAGAATTAAAAGCACTTTTTATAAAGTAGTGGGCTATCTTTAGATTTTATCTAAAGATGATTTTATCTAAAGATGATTTTATCTAAAGATTGGGCTAATAAATTTGCTACGCAATTTTATTAGCCCAGCTAAAACACAGCTACACTCAGCTTCACAGGCGTCGCACTCTTGTACAACATTTCTTTATTCAGCTTTTATTATGCATCAGATTATGCATCAGATTATGCATTAGATTAACAAGTATTACCAATGTATTATTAGTTTATTATGCAATCGCAGATTTCTGCATAAACTTTTTACTCTGTTCAATAGCATCCATTATTTGTTCCATTATCACGTCATTAGTTTGCGTAATGTCTATTTGCAGCGGAGCTTTAAATTGAACACTAAGCGGAGTTCCTTTTCTTTTTATGACAAGACCCTTCTTATTAAATGCCCTCGAAAAACCATTTATCACCACAGGAATTACAATTGGGTTTGTTTGCTTTATAATATGTGCAGTACCTTTTCTACCAGGCGCAAATGCTTTTGTAGTCCCCTGCGGAAAAGTGATAACCCAATTATTTCTAAGCGCATCAAATATTTTTCTAGTATCCGAAGGGTCAAGCCCACGCCTTACTTCTTTGCCACCATCGCTCCAAGTTCTTTTTACAGTAAGCGCACCCGCCAATGTAAAAAAACGTGTAAGCAAGCTACTCTTCATAGTTTCTTCTGCCGCCACATATTTTATTTTGGTAAAAGGCCACAATAAATAAAAAGGAATACTCAATTTATTTTTATATCCCCATTTATGCGCACAAAAAATGTGAATAAAAGTTATTACATCAGCAAAATACGTTTGGTGATTACTCACAAATAGTACGTTTTCTTTAGGTAATCCCTTAAGGTTTTCCATACCAGTAATGCGTAGTTTATTGATAATGTTGAGGCCAGGGTAGGTGAGTAAACCTACAACGAAATATACAATGCCTTTTACTAGATTATTATTCAGTATTTTCATTCTATTCATGTACTGTAAAATTATTATTCATTTGCCAATGAAAAAAAACTAAAAAATTGAAGAAAAAATATTTTTTGATGAAATAAATGTATATTTGAGTCATATTTTTAATTAAAATTTAACAGAATGAAAAAATTATTACTATTAGTTGTTATGTTTATGTCTTTTACAGCACTTATGGCTCAATCAAAAAAAATTAACGCTAAAACAAAATCAGCAACACATGCTCCAGTTACTACATTAGGAGAAGTTGAAAAGAAAAAAGCAGATTATTTACTACAACAAAAAGCAAAATCTACCAATTCTCAAGAAAATAAAAAGACTACAACAGCTCCTGCTGCAGAAGTAACGCTGCCAGTAGAAGCAAAATCTAAGTAAATTATAATAGTACAAAATCCAATGACTAATTAAATTTATAAACAATAAAAAAACTTTTATGAAAAGAATGTTTACACTAAAATCAAAAACTACAATTTTTAAACATACACTGATTTTGCTTTTAGCTGTTTTAAGCTTAGCACAAGTGAGTGCACAAGGTTCTTTAAC
>JAYTGY010000026.1:0-2899 GCA_043733065.1 Ferruginibacter sp. | reverse complement strand
CACTAAAATTAATACTGGCAAAATTCTCTTATCATCATATTTATCGGCCTTGCTTGCCCATCGTATTCGTTGGTTAAAAAATTGTTTGATGGTATTTACTGGAGCCGTTTTTACAATAACATTTTTTGATTTTAAAAATAAAACTCTTTCTGGATATTTTTTGTACATCTTATGCATGAGCAACATATCATCGCCACTAGCAATATTATCAATACCTGCAAAGCCGCCTACTTCGTAAAATGCCGCACGCTCATAAGCCATGTTTGCGCCATTGCACATGGTCATTTGTTTTTTGTGTACTACAGCTGCGGTAATGCCTTGCAAGGTCATAAAATCTAGGGATTGGAAAATCCTCACCCCCCACGACCTCAACCCTTGCCCTTCTCCACTTCGTGGAGAAGGGATGTTGAACTCGCTACCTTGTACATTTTCTTTGTGAGTATGGGCTTGTGATGGATAGGATGTTTCTATTAAAACTGGTGCCGCAATAAAAGCTGGTTTTTTTTCTTCGTAAAAACTTGCAATGGTTTGTAGCCAAGTGGCAGGCACAATACAATCTGCATCGGTGGTAATAATAAGTGTGCCGCTTGCTTGTGCTATGGCTATTTCTATGGCTTTCTTTTTGTAAGAATTTATTTTATCGGTTACAAAATCTTTTAGCGAAATCAATTTTACATTTTGTGCTGCATATTTTTTTACAATGTTTGCTGTGTTGTCTTCTGAATGATCGTCAACTATTATTATTTCGAACAAGAGTGAAGGGTAATTATTTTGTAAGATGGATTGTATGCAGTTTTCAATGTTTGCTTCTTCGTTGCGGGCGGGGATTACTATTGAGAGCGTTGTTGAATTGTTGAATTGTTGAATTGTTGAATTGTTGATTGTTGGTATTGATGTGAAGGCAAATCTGTAATAGATAATAAGTGTAGTGTAGAGGATTAAGAAGATTATTGCTATTATAAAAAGTAGTTGCATTTGTGTATTTAAAAATTATTTTTTTGTAGTCTGTTTTTTGTTGTGACTTTTATAGCGTTGCTGCCTTCGGCAGCAAAGTGTAAAAACCCACCCCGTCGGCCTTCGGCAGCCAAAAGTAAAAACCCACCCCGTCTGCCTTCGGCAGCCACCCCTCCAAGGAGGGGAATTACTCGAAGACCAATACGAAGATTGCGTTTTTTACTATAGTATTTCTAATGTATAATCTATTGCATAATCTATTGCATAATAAAAGATGAAAAATGGTATAACGATGAAGTGAGTGACATCCCTACACGGGTGTAGGGAATGCTGCCCATAGCTGTGTTTTTGTTTGGACAATCTCTACACGCAGTGTAAGGATTGTTGAAAACAATCACTTTATAATTTAACAAAAATAAAATTTTGAAATTTAAAATCATTACTTATCTTTATATAGTTGTTTAAACAACTATATGCCCAACAACCAATTTAAAAAAAGCGAATTATACAGTTTTATAACTGGAAAAGCAAGTACGGCTATTGCACGGCGCCTGCAAAAAAATTTTAAGCAAAGTGGCGTGGATATTACGATTGAGCAATGGAGTGTGTTGTATCATTTGTGGAAAGAAGATGGACTGAGCCAACAACAATTGTGCGATGCTACGTTTAGGGACAAGCCGAGTATTACACGATTGGTAGATAATTTGGAAAAACTCGGGCTTGTAAAACGTATGGCAGATAAAACGGATAGGAGAGTAAATAAAGTTTTTACAACTCCCGAGGCACAAAAATTGCAGGAGTTGAGCATGGAAGTTGCAAACCGAACATTGAACGAAGCATTGGCTGGTGTTACAAATGGGCAGATTGAAATAGCGAAAGAGGTGTTGAATATGGTGTATGAAAATTTGAATTCGTAACGTTTCTCGTTTGGACGTTTCTCGTTGAATCGTTTCTCGTTTGGAGTTTTTCAAATTTGAATTTACTTACTAACTATAAACTTTTAAGTAACGAGAAAAGATTAAACGAGAAACGGTATTAGAAAATAATAAAATTAAATAATCATGAATACAACAACATCACTAAAGGGCGGTGAATTCCTAATCAAAGAAAGCAACGCTTTTGAAACTTTTACGCCCGAAGATTTTAATGAAGAACAACAAATGGTAAAAGATATGTGCATACAATTTCTGCACACAGAAGTTTTGCCAGTAGTTGATAGAATAGACAAACTCGAGCCAGGTCTTATGCCTTCGCTCATGGTAAAGGCAGGCGAGCAGGGGCTTTTGGGTGCATCTACACCCGAAGAATTTGGTGGCTTGGGAAAAGATTTTATAACATCTACTTTGGTAAATGAAGGTCTTGGTGGTGGTTTTAGTTTTAGTGTAGCCATTGCAGCGCATACAGGCATTGGTACATTACCAATTTTATATTTTGGTACAGACGAACAGAAGAAAAAATATATTCCAAAGCTTACAAGCGGTGAGTGGAAAGGTTCTTACGGATTGACAGAACCGAATAGCGGTAGCGATGCATTGAGCGCAAAAACAACTGCGGTACTTTCTGCAGATGGAAAACATTATTTATTGAATGGACAAAAATGCTGGATTACCAATGGTGGTTTTGCTGATGTATACACAGTGTTTGCAAAAATAGACGGTGAAAAATTTACAGCATTTATTGTGGAGCGTGGCATGGAAGGTTTTACACTTGGTGCAGAAGAACATAAGATGGGCATTAAAGGATCATCTACTGTGCAACTATATTTTCAAGATTGTAAAGTGCCAGTAGAAAATTTATTGGGCGAAGCTGGCAAAGGTCACATCATTGCTTTTAACATTTTAAATATTGGTCGTTTAAAATTATGTGCAGCTGCAATTGGTGGCTCTAAGATGGCGCTAGATGCTAGCATACAATATGCAAACACGAGAGAGCAATTTAAAACAGC
>JAYTGY010000025.1:0-4551 GCA_043733065.1 Ferruginibacter sp. | reverse complement strand
ATGGTTTCCATTCTATCGCATATAATGCCCGCCGCTACAGGTTCGTAAAGTTTTATATAATCTAACGATACATCGCAAAAAGTACATTTGCCCCAGTAGCATCCATGCGCCATAGTGAGTTTATTCCACCTGCCATCGCTCCACATTCTATGCATCGGGTTTACCACTTCTATGGCCGAAATATATTTATCCAATTTTAAATCGCTATAATCTGGCGTGCCTACTTCGCCTTGCTTATAATCTTTTACAGCGGTGTTATTTATGTAAACCACTTTTCCATCTTGCAATAAAAAAGTACGTTTTAATTCATCTATCGTTTTATTTTTGGTGATGTATGCAATCAAATTTTCTATAGGCGCTTCACCATCATCTAATGTAATAAAATCATAAAATTCAAACACACGAACATCGCTTAACGAACGCAACTCTGTATTAGCAAAACCGCCACCCATCATCACTTTCACATCAGGATAATTTTTCTTTATCCATTGCCCACAACGCAAAGAAGTATATAAATTACCAGGAAAAGGAACAGACAACGCTACCATTTTCGGATTTACTTCTTTCATTTGCGCAGCTAAAATTTCTATCAATATTTCATCAATAAACGTATAAGGTTTTTGTAATTCACTGTATAACTCATCAAAACTATTTGCTGAACGACCAAGTCTTTCTGCATATCTGCTAAAGCCAAAATGATTGTCCACTGTTTCTTTTATCAAATCAGATAAATCCTCCAAATACATAGTAGCAATATATTTTGCTTTGTCCTGTATGCCCATGTTGCCAAATGCTTTTTCCAAATCATCTGTATGTTCAAATCTGCTAGCTTCGGGCAGCATTTCTCTTTTACAAATGCTATGTGCAAGTGTTGGATTATTGTCTTGCAAAAAAGCAATTACAGCATCTATAGTATTTACATAATCATTTTGTAGCGCAATCATTTTTGCTGCATTGGCAGAAAATGTTTGTCGTAAATTTTTAATTTTTTCAAAAAGATTGGTTAACCCTTTTTTTGAAAATAGCGCACAGGTTACTTCTATGCCCAAATCGCTTTGAAAAGAAGAAATGCTTTTTGTATTTAAAAAACCTTTTATGTATGCCGTAGCAGGATAAGGCGTGTTTAGTTGGGTGAATGGGGGCGTTATGAGGAGGATTGTAGTGATAGTTTTTATGCAAAAATATTGTGAATAAATGAAGTTATCTATTTATTTTTTTAAAACTAAAGTATAGCAAAGCAGCTTTTTGCATAAAAAATGTATCTTTATAGAAATTAAAATTTATTAAGATGAAAAAATTATTATTTGTGGCTATTGCATTTATGGCTTTATTTTCTGCTTGTAAAAAGAAGGATGAAGTTGTTGTAAAAACAACTGCTGAAAAAATTCTTGGCAAATGGATTGTGGTTAATGGAACCGACAATGTTTATTTTAACAACACTAATCATATAAGCACATACTCAGGCACCGCAAATGATGTGGATGATTTTAGAACTGATGGAAGAGTATATGAAGGTCCTACTTTCACAAGCTCGAGTCCATACAGTGTTATAAGTGATTCCAAAGTTTTAATAAATGGAATTTCAACAGATATAAATTCATTAACAGATGCTCAATTAATTCTGCATGCAAAAGTACCAGGTACTGGCACAGACTTTCATGAATATACTGTCACTTATAAAAGATAGCTTATTACATAAAAATTGTTTAAAAAGCTGCAATTTTTTTTGCAGCTTTTTAATGTAAAAGACTTTATTACATTTGTTATCATGAAAACACTCCTTCTCATACGTCATGCAAAAAGCAGCTGGGCTGGCTTGGGCGAAACAGATTTTGATAGATCATTAAATGATCGTGGCAAAAGAGAAGCCGAAGAAATGGCTGAAAAATTGGTGAGCCAAAGTATAAAAATAAATGCTTTTGTAAGCAGCACTGCTAAGCGTGCTCGCAAAACATGCAATGCTTTTTTGGAAGCATATGGTAAAACTAAAGAAGATATGATATTGGTTGAAAAATTATATCACCCTGCCCCCCACATTTTTTACGAGGTAATAAAAGAGCTGAATGATAACGATGAAAGTGTAGCAATTTTCTCTCACAACCCAGGTATTACAGAATTTGTAAGTACCGTATGTGGCAAAGTGCGTATTGTAGATATGCCCACATGCGGCGTTTTTGCTGTAGAAGCAGATATAAACAGTTGGAAAGATTTTGAAAAAGCTGAAAAGAAGTTTTTGTTTTTTAAATATCCGAAAGAAGCATAAGATAAACATTACAAAACCTTTTCAAAAAAAACAGCATTTTTTTCTGGGTTAAAATAATATGGTTCTATTTCGTAAAACCCAAATTTTTTATACAGGTTTATAGCGGGAGTCATTGTATCGAGCGTATCTAATCTTATTTTTTTGTAGTGTAATTCAGTAGCTATATCTAAAGCTTTTTGTAATAGTAAACTACCAATGCCTTCTTTGCGATAATTATCTTTAATAAACATTCTTTTTAATTCCGCAATACCGTTTTCTTTTTTACGCACCGCCACACAACCTGTAAATAAATTTTCATTTTTACTCAATAAAATTGCTCCATTTGGAAAAGAATACATTTTTTTTAATTGCAATAATTCTTCGTCAAATTTTTGAAAAGCTAAATCAATATTAAGCCATGCTGCATATTCTTTAAACAAAATACCTGCTGCCTGATATTCATTTTCGGTATTTGCTATTATTATTTCAACCATTGTTATTTTGTTTATTGGCAAGATAAACGCCTGCAAAAATAAGCGCTCCTGCAAGTAATTTATAAAAAGCCAGTTCTTCTCCTAAAAAAATTATTGCAATAGTAGCTGCAAAAATAAGTTGCAAATAAATGTATGCACCAGCTACCGATGCTCCCAAAATTTTGATACCATATATATTAAAAAGATAAGCACAAAATGTACCGCCAAATATTATTAAGGCTAGTAAAGTAAATTCCTTTCCGCTATATATTTCCCAATGTATTTGTGTAAACTCTGTATAACAAAATGGAAGTGTAACTATAAATCCAATACTAAAAAGAATACGAATAATATCAATTGGGTCGTAGGTTTTCATAAGCGGTTTTACCAACACAAAATATGCAGCGTAGGATATGGCATTTAAAATAATAAAAATATCGCCCAAAAATACATCTGTAGGGTTGCCGGTTTTTTCTTTATTTATAAGTAACACCAATGCGCCAGTTACACCTAGCACAAGCCCCAGTAATTTAAAAATAGTAACCTTTTCTTTGAGTACCCATGCTGCTACAATGGTTATTAAAATTGGTGTGGTAAGCATTAACAACGATGCATGAATAGAGTAAGTGAGCGATAAACCTTTAATAAAAAGCAATTGATTTATTGCTATGCCTGTAAGCGAACAAAGGAACAACCTTCCATAATCTTTTTTATGAATGATGGTTTTCTTTGGCGATAGAAAATATAATCCCCACAATAAAATGGATGTTACAGCAACCCTAATAATATTGAGCCCAAATGGTTTTATAAAGCCGCCATTTATAATATATTTTATAGCGGTATAGTTTATGGCAAAAAATATATTAGTGCCCAATAAGGCTAAATGAGCTTTTGTTTTTTGTGTCAAGGGCAAAATGTTTTGTAGAAATGCAAAAATAATTTATTAGTGATTACATTTAGCTAACAAATGAAGCCACCAACTGGCAAGCAAAACCCACAGCAACCCCAGCATAAATATCTTTTTGTGTATGATTGCTTACCAGTAAGCGTGACGTGCACACAATACCCATAATGATAAGTACCAGCGCAAGTGGCCAAGTCATAAGCATGGAATTTTCTTTTGCTATTACCCAAAATATACCTAACCAACCGCCCATGCCAATAGCATGCATGCTTATTTTAAAATAAATATTAGCAATAAGTGCAGCGCTCGATGCTAAAAATACACCAAGTATAAAAGTGGACATAATGGGCGGATACATTTCTTGTTTTTTAAAAACAGTATATGCCCAAAAGAAAAAAATACCACATGCCATGTATGGAATAATGCGATCTTTTCTTGTTCGAAGAAAAATAGAATCTATAAAACCAACTGCTTTTAACAACGCAACTGTAATTAATGGGAATGCAACAAGGTTAATAGCAGATATGATTACCGTTTGCAATTTGCTTTTTTCCGAAAAGCCTGAAAAGTATGATGGGTGTACATATACAAAGAATGCGATAGCATAAATTGGAACAAAGACAGGGTGAAAAATATACGAAAAAAAATGAGCAGGCCATTTGAGTAATGGATGCACATATTTTTTTTCATCTACAGCTTCTTCTACAAAAAGTGGGTTCATGTTATAATATTTTTCTAAGCCTTGCTACTGGTATGTTTAATTGCTCTCTATATTTTGCTACGGTTCTCCGGGCAATATTGTATCCTTTTTCTTGCAACATCTCGGTTAGCTTTTCATCACTATACGGATGTTTCTTGCTTTCTTCGCTTATCAAATCCATCAATATTTTTTTTACTTCTCTTGTACTTACTTCTTCGCCACTATCTGTTTG
>JAYTGY010000024.1:0-7470 GCA_043733065.1 Ferruginibacter sp. | reverse complement strand
TGTTTGTTTTTGTGTTGATGAATATGTTTTGCACTCAAAGCGGTATCTTCTGTTTCTACCAATTTCCAATTGTATTTTTCCAAATATTCCATGCACTGTAACAATGCCATTTGGTGGCTATGCACTTCTTTTATATCTTCTAATTTTACACCGTGATTTACCAATAAATTTTGTTTTATACTTAAATACACTTCTCCAACAATAACTAGTTTGCTATTTTGTAATAAAGAATAGTTTGGTAAAATACTTCCCGCTATCGAGTTTTCAATAGCCATCACCGCTCCATCGCTTTGCTTTTTATCCGCAGCAATTTTTACTACTTCTCTAAATGTAGCACAAGGAATAACTTCTACATTTTTACCAAAAAATTGTTGCGCTGCCGCTTGATGAAAACTGCCTTCGTAGCCTTGTATAGAAACTTTTTGTGCCATAGTATAAATGCAAAAATCCCGACTTGTTAGCCGGGATTTTTATGTTTTTTTAACCTTTCGTTTTTATTAATTAGACATAAGCAATCCCGTTCTATTTGTAAAATAGAAGTAGTAATAAAAATTGCTAAATGTGTTTGTTGCTTTCATGTATAAACCAAATGTAAGAAATAATATTTGATTATAAAACTAATTATAGAGTAAGTTTACGGTTTCCAAAGAGAATTAATTATTGCAAAAGCTAGTAAGCGGTCATTTTTTAAAGAAGAAAAATTATAGCCACGAATGGTTTTTATTCATGCATTCGTGGCTATAAAAAACTTTAAATTTGTTTTATGACAATAGAAAAAATACAGATTTACAAATACAGCATTCCCATGCATCCATTTACCATAGCTACTGGCACTATGGATTTTGCACAAAATATTTTAATAAAAGTTTTCACGTCAAAAAATATAATCGGTATTGGCGAATGCTCGGCCTTTCCAATGATAGTGGGCGAAACACAAAATACTTGCTACGAAATGGCTAAAGATTTTGCAATATTATGGAAAGGAAAAGATGCACTACATATTGAAGAAAGATTAAACGACTTACATTCATTTACTGCAGGCAACAATACAATAAAAAGCGCATTCGATATGGCTTTGTATGATGTGGCTTCGCAATATGCCAAACAACCCCTATATGAATTTTTGGGTGGCGCAAAAAAAGAAATGCTTACCGATATCACTGTTGGTATTGGTTCTCCCAAAACGATGGCAGAGCAAGCAAAAGCATTTGTAGAAAAAGGTGCAAGCATTTTAAAAATAAAACTGGGCAAAGATGTAACTACGGATGTGTTGAGAATAAAAACAGTTAGAGAAATTATTGGTAATGATACAAAAATAAGAATTGATGCTAACCAAGGTTGGAGTGTAGAAGACGCCACAGATGCACTCACACAATTAGGACAATACAATATTGAGTTTTGCGAACAACCCATGCGCACATACAACGACGAATATCTTCCAGCGCTTATAAAAACATCCCCAATAAAAATAATGGCAGATGAAAGTGTGTATAATCATCATGATGCATTGCGATTAATAAAAAACAAAGCATGCGATTATATCAATATAAAATTTGCAAAAAGTGGCGGCATACACGAAGCTTTAAAAATAATTGCAGTTGCTAAAGAAAATAACATCCCATGTATGATGGGAGGCATGCTCGAAAGCCGTGTGGCACTTTCTGCCTTTGCGGCATTTGCTGCCTCCAACCCACAAATTATTTTTTACGATATGGATACTTGTATGCTAGGCCATAAAGTTGATCCTGTAATTGGGGGCGTTAGCTACAATGGTTATTCTGTGCAATTGCCAAGTAGTATTGGTATTAGCGCAAGTGTGGAAGAGTCGTTTTTAGAAAGTTGCGAAAATATTCTCATTTAAACTATAACCTTCCTTTTCAAATACCCACTATAATCTGGTATTTGTGACTCATACACATCTTGCATAAGAGGAGAAGTTACTATAAAATCTGCTGTAGCTCTATCACAAGCCATTAAAATATTCCAAGCCACGGCAAGTCTTAGGAGTGCTTTTACATCGCTATCGTGTGGCTGTGCTTCCATTGGATCCCAAAAAAATATTAGTAAATCTATTTTTCCTTCTGCTATCATTGCTCCAATTTGTTGGTCGCCGCCAAGTGGTCCACTTAGCATTTTCTTTACTGGTCTATCTAATTCTGCCTCTAATAACTTGCCAGTTGTACCTGTGGCTATTAGCTCGTGTTTATTTAAAAAGGCTTTATTAAAAATTGCCCATTCCACTAAATCAGCTTTTTTATTGTCGTGGGCCACAAGAGCGATTGTTTTTCTAATTGGAATTATTCTTACTTCTTTCATAAATACAAATATCGACACTAAATTATAAAAATAAATACAATCCTTCGCTCACAATTATACATATATGTTTAAATTATAAAAATATTTGTACTTCGAATATTACTTCACCTCTTCATAATCTATATAATCATCCTTAGAAACCGAGGTAGATTTTTTTAAATGTTCTTCTGTAGTTTTAGAAGATTGAGCACGCTGCTGCTCTTGCATGCGGGAGTGCATATCATTCATTTTGGTTTTTACTTGCTTTGTAGTTTGGTAAATAGGTATTATAAAACCAAAAATTGCTTTGTATAAAATATAAACCACAAGGAGCTCTCCTAATAATTCTAAAAATTTCATACCACAAAGATATTATGCTACACAATATCTTGTTGTTAAATTTTATGGGTGGAAACTGCATATGTTTTGGCAGAAACAAAGCAATTGCCTATCTTTGCACCAGATAATGAAGCAGAAAGGAAGGGGACCAATGGTTCCCTTCTTCTTTTATCAACCCATATGAGTACAGACGCAAACATAGAAATTGTAAAAAAGATATTGCTTTCTAAGCTGTATGATGATATTTTTTTGGTAGAAATGAAAGTGAAACCAATTAATAATTTCAAAATATACTTAGACGCAGATAGTGGTTTAGGAATAGAAAAATGCATAAAAATAAATCGAGCTTTGTACAAGCAGTTAGAAGAAATGGCTGTGTATCCCGAAGGAGATTTTTCGCTTGAAGTATCTAGCCCAGGCATTGAAGAGCCGCTAAAAATGCTTAGGCAATATGTAAAAAATATTGGTCGTTTTGTAGAAGTAACTTTGCAAGATGATAACATAAAAGAAGGCAAACTTTTAGCAGCAACTGAAAAGGAAATAGAAATAGAATTTACAGAAGGTAAGGGCAAGAAAGCAGTAACAACAAAGCTTTCCATACCTTTTGAAGAAATAAAACAAACAGTAGTACAAATAAAATTTTAATAACAACAACAACAAAACCCCAAGCCTGCGGGGCAAGTTTTTTAGCAGACAAGGATTATGGCAAGTATTAACTTAATAGACTCTTTTCAAGAATTTAAAGAAGCAGAAAATATTGATCGCCCTACGCTCATGAAAGTGATGGAAGATGTTTTTAAAACACTTATTCGTAAAAAATACGGAAGCGATGATAATTTTGATGTAATTGTAAATGACCAAAAAGGTGATCTGGAAATTTTCCGTCGTCGTACAATTGTGGATGACGATGATCTATACAACACCCTTACAGAAATTGAATTGAAAAATGCCATTCTTATTGAGCCAGATTATACTGTTGGTGAAGAATTGTATGAAGAAGTTGATATTCAAAAAGAATTTGGCCGCAGAGCAATTTTGGCTGGCAAACAAACCCTTGCTGCTCGTATTGGCGATTTAAAGAAAAATATTCTCATAAAAAAATACGAAGAACGTGTAGGCGAAATTGTAAGTGGAGAAGTTTATCAAGTATGGAAAAAAGAAGTGCTTATTTTAGATGAAGATGGCAATGAAATGTTGCTACCTAAGTCTGAGCAAATTGGTGCTGATTATTTTAAGAAAGGAGAAACCGTACGTGCTGTTGTAAAAAAAGTAGAATTGAAAAATAGCCAAGCTATCATTATCCTTTCTCGTACAAGCCCATTATTTTTAGAAAAATTATTAGAAATAGAAGTGCCAGAAATATTTGATGGCCTCATTGTTGTAAAGAAAATTGTACGTGACCCAGGTGAGCGTGCAAAAGTAGCGGTAGAAAGTTTTGATGATCGTATAGATCCTGTTGGTGCTTGTGTGGGTATGAAAGGTAGCCGTATTCATGGCATTGTACGTGAATTGAAAAATGAAAATATAGATGTAATTAATTGGACAGCCAATACACAATTGCTTATTCAGCGCTCACTTACCCCTGCTAAAATTACCAGCATGGATTTGGACAATGAAAAAATGCATGCAAAAGTTTATCTAAAAGCAGACCAAGTTTCTTTAGCTATTGGTCGTCGTGGCGTAAATATTAAATTGGCTTGCGAATTGACAGGGTATAATATTGATGTGTTCCGTGATAGCGAAGGCGAAGAAGATGACTTTGATATTGACTTAGAAGAATTCAGCGATGAAATAGAACCATGGGTAATTGAAACTTTGAAAAAAGTAGGTTGCGATACTGCCCGTTCAGTACTAGATCTCACAGATGAAGAAATAGAAAGAAGAACAGATCTAGAAAAAGAAACAATAGCAGATGTAAAGAAAGTTTTAAGTGATGAATTTGAAAAAGAATAAAACCCTGCTTATGAACTGAAGAAAAATATAAACAATAGAAAATTATGCTTCGCCAAAAACAGCGAAGCAGTAAAAACTTAGAATGTCAGAATTAAATACACCGAGGCTGATGGCAGCCGCCAAAGAGTTTAATATAGGTGCAAACACCTTGATAGACTTTCTTGTGTCAAAAAATTTAAACGGCAGCGATGATCTGAAGCCAACCTCAAAGCTTACAGACGAAATGTATCGTGTGCTGCAAGGCGAGTACCAAGGCGATAAAACTGCTAAAGAAAAAGCCGATAGGGTTGAGTTGATAAAAACAGTATCTGGTGATTCTAAAAAGAAAAAGGATGAACAAGATTTATCTGTAAAGAAAAAGGATGAAAAACCAAAAGAAGTAATAAAAGAAGAACCTAAAGAAGAACCAAAGCCAATAGTAGCAGAAGAAAAGGTAGAGGTTGTAGAAGTTACTCCAGCAGCAAAAGAAACAAAGGCAAAAAAAGAAATTGAGACAACTACCGATACAAAAGGTGTTACAAAAGTAGATGCCCCAGAACTCGAAAGTCCAAAAATATTAGATAAAATAGACCTTAGCACAATCGATTCTTCTACTCGCCCTAAAAAAGGAGCTAAAAAGAAAGAAGAAATACCAGCAGAGCCTGTTAAGAAAAAGGAAGAATTAAAAGCTACAACAAAACCTCATATTCCAGCTGTAGAACCCCAAAAACAAGAACCAATTACACCAGAGGTAGCGAAGGATGCGCCTCCTGTTATAGAAAATATATTATCAGAAAGGCTTACAGGGCCAAAAATTCTTGGAAAGATAGAATTGCCAGTTAACAATGATACCAGACCAAAAAGAGACGATGCCCACAAACGTAAGCGTATTCCTGTACAGAAAAAACCTGGAACACCAGGTGCAGGTGGTGGAGCACCAACCGAAAACCGTGGTCCAAGACCAATAATTGGCGATGGTGGTGCAAATAGAGGCGGTCAAAACCGGGGCCCTCAGCAAGGTGGTGGTATTAGGGGCGGCCAACAAAGTGGTGGTGGCAATCGTTTTCAACGCCCAGGGCAAGGTGGTGCTGCAGCTCCTCGTAGAGAAGATAAAATAATAGATGCTAAAGAAATTCAAGAAAAATTAAAGCAAACACAAGCCAAGCTTGCGGGTGCAGGCGGACGTGGAAAAAGTTCTAAAGCAAAATATAGAAAAGAAAAAAGAGATTTATTTAACGAAGCACAAAGCAACAGACCAGAGGAGGGAAACAAATTACAAGTAACGGAATTTATTTCTGTAAGTGAATTGGCTGGTTTGATGGATGTGAGTTTTGCAGATATCATAAGCAAGTGTATGAACTTGGGTATAATGGTTTCCATTAACCAACGTTTAGAAGCAGATGTAATAGAATTGGTAGCAAGCGAATTTGATTATGAAGTAGAATTTATTGGCGTAGATGATGCCGCAGAATTAGCACTAGAAGAAGAGGTTGATGATCCAGCATTATTAAAAGATAGAGCACCAATTGTAACTATCATGGGTCACGTAGATCATGGTAAAACATCGCTGCTAGATCATATTAGAAATACAAATGTAATAGCAGGTGAGGCGGGTGGAATTACGCAGCATATTGGCGCTTACGAAGTAACGCTACCAAACGGTAGAGCTATTACTTTCTTAGACACACCGGGTCACGAAGCCTTTACTGCCATGCGGGCTCGTGGTGCAAAAGTTACAGATATTGCAGTAATAGTAGTAGCAGCCGATGATGCGGTAATGCCTCAAACAAAAGAGGCTATCTCTCATGCGCAAGCTGCAAATGTGCCTATGATATTTGCTATAAATAAAGTAGATAAAGATGGGGCTGATCCAGAAAAAATTAAACAACAACTTTCTGCTATGAATATATTGGTAGAAAGCTGGGGTGGTAAATATCAGAGTCAAGAAATAAGTGCGAAGAAAGGTGAGAATATAGATTTATTACTCGAAAAAATATTATTAGAAACAGATATTCTTGAGCTAAAAGCAAATGCTGAAAAAGGTGCAAATGGTACCGTTATTGAAGCGTCGCTTGATAAAGGCCGTGGATATGTAGCAACAATACTGGTACAAAATGGAACGTTGAAACAAGGCGACATGATTGTATCTGGTCAGTTTTTTGGTAAGGTAAAAGCGATGTACAACGAGCGTAATCAACGCTCAAATGCAGCGCCACCATCTACTCCGGTTTTAATTCTTGGCTTAAATGGCGCTCCACAAGCAGGAGAAACTTTTAAAGTATTTGCAAACGAAAGTGATGCAAGAGAAAATGCGTACAAACGTGGGCAGATATTGCGTGAGCAAGGTATGCGTGCAAGAAAGCACATTACTTTAGAAGAGATAGGTCGTCGTTTGGCATTGGGCAACTTTAAAGAATTGAATGTAATTATTAAGGGTGATGTGGATGGATCTGTAGAAGCATTGAGTGATTCATTACAAAAATTAAGTACTGAAGAAATTGTAATAAAAGTGATTCATAAAGCCGTAGGTGCCATCACCGAAAATGATGTAAACTTGGCTGCTGGTTCGGATGCAATTATTATTGGTTTCAATGTTCGCCCTAGTATTCAAGCGGCACGTTTAGCAGAAAATGAAGCTATAGAAATTAAATTATACTCTATTATTTACAATGCTATTGAAGAAATTAAGAGTGCCATGGAAGGTATGCTTGAGCCTACAGTAGAAGAGAAAATATTGGGTAATGTAGAAATTAAAGAAACATACCGTTTTGATAAAGCTACAGTGGCTGGTTGTATGGTGCTTGATGGTAAAATGGCTCGTAACAGCCGCATACGTTTGGTAAGAGAAGGTATCGTAATACATACTGGAGAGTTGAGTAGTTTGAAACGTTATAGAGATGATGC
>JAYTGY010000023.1:0-4835 GCA_043733065.1 Ferruginibacter sp. | reverse complement strand
TATCTATATCTCCTGCACCCGCTGTTATCAGCAATTCTTGTTTATTATTTTCCAACCAAGAAAGTATTTCATCTTTTTCTTTAATACTTTTATGGCGGTTCGTCATTTTGTTTAAAATCAATTCGCTCGTTACCCCTTCCATAGGCAATTCTCTTGCAGGATAAATGGGCAATAAAATTGTTTCATCTGCCATGCTCAATACTTCTGCAAATCCATCTGCCAAATCCTTTGTTCTACTAAACAAATGCGGCTGAAAAATAACTGTACATTTTTTTGAAGGAAATAAATTTTTTGCTCCTTCTATCAATGCTCGCAATTCTTCTGGATGATGTGCGTAGTCGTCTATAAAAATAAATTTATCCGATTTTACAACATACTCAAATCTCCTCTTCACACCTGCAAAAGAATAAACTGCTGCTTTTATTTTATCCTCACCTATTTTCAAATATTTGGCCACACCTATTGCTGCTATTACGTTTTCAATATTGTGCAAGCCACCCATGTTTAATATTACATCGTTAACTCTCCAAAAATTATTTACAACATCAAATTGATAAGCTCCATTATTTATTACCAAATTATCAATATGAATATTTGCATTTTTATCGCTAAAAGAATATGTGCAAATATCTTTTACCTTAAAATCATTCATCCGTTTCAAACCATGCTTCACAATCAAACAACCATTTTCTTTTATCTTAGTTGTAAATTCTACAAATGCATCTTGCATATTCGCTTCTGTGCCATAAATATCCAAATGGTCTGCATCCATTGCTGTTATGATTGCTACATCTGGTTTCAATTTCAAAAAACTTCTATCATACTCATCCGCTTCTGCTACCGAAACTTTTTTATCACTACTTAAATAATTGGTATCATAATTTGCAGCTATACCACCTAAAAAAGCATTACACCCAAAACCACTATCTTTTAAAAGATGCGCCACCATTGCACTTGTGGTTGTTTTGCCATGCGTGCCAGCTACACTCACATTAAAACTTTTTTCCGTAAGCAAACCCAATACATCACTACGTTTTAGCAGCGTATAATTATTGTCTTTATAAAAATTAAATTCGCTGTGCGATGCCGGAACTGCTGGTGTATAAACTACTACTCCTGCATTTTTATCTATCAACGCCACATCATCCGTAAAATGAATATCAATTCCCTCTGCCTGTAATTTTTTTGTAAGTGCCGTTTCTGTTTTATCATACCCACTCACTTTTACACCACGCTCATTAAAATATCTTGCGAGTGCACTCATGCCTATGCCGCCAATGCCTAGGAAATATACCGACGATATTTTATTTATGTCTATCATGCTTTGTTAATTGCTTGCAAAATTTTATTCTAAGAGGTGTCAGCATTCAGTGAATCCTTTTACTAGAAAGTTTCTAATAAAAGCTGACACCTCTTTATTGAATGGCTTGCAAAATTTTTGATGCTATTATTTCATCTGCATTCTGCACTGCCAATTTTGAAATATTATTTTTTAATTCGTTCTGCAAATTGTCGTCTGCTATTAATTTTAACAATGTGTTTACCAAATCATTTTCTGCATCTGCATCTTTCACCATCAATGCAGCATTTCTATTTACCAGCGCCATTGCATTGGCTGTTTGATGATCTTCCGCTGCAAATGGATATGGCACAAATATTACTGGCTTTTTTACCAAACAAAGTTCTGCCACTGCCATAGCTCCACTCCTACTTATTACTACATCTGCAGCTTCGTATGCATATTCCATTTGGGTAATAAAATCTTTCATTACAATTTTATTATGCCCTTTCACTGTTGCTGTTGCCGTTTCAAAATATGGCTTACCAGTTTGCCAAATGAGTTGCAAATCATTTTTTGCAAATGCATCTATATTCTTATTAATGGCTTCATTAATCGATTTTGCTCCAAGACTACCACCAACCACCAACACTGTTTTTTTATTTTCTTCCAAGCCTAAAAATTTCAAACTTTCATTTTTGGATACTTGGCTTTGGCTGATAGATTGCCTCACCGGGTTTCCTGTTAAAATAGTTTTGCTTTCAGGAAAAAATGCGCTCATATTTTCTGATGCGGTAAATATTCTTGTTGCTTTTCTACCCAACAAAATATTACTCTTGCCCGCAAACGAATTGCTCTCATGTATAAACGTAGGTATGTTTTTACTCTGTGCAAAACGCAATACCGGAAAACTAGAATACCCTCCAACACCAACAACAGCATGCGGTTTAAACGCCGCAATAATTTTAGACACTTGTAAAAAGCTCTTTAAAATTTTAAAAGGCAATACAATATTTTTTATCAAAGAACTTCTATTAAACCCTGCAATATCCAATCCTCTTATTTCGTAGCCCGCTTGCGGTACTTTTTCCATTTCCATTTTTCCTTTTGCGCCTACAAATAAAAACTGTGTATCAGGTTTTATTTTTTTAATGGCATTTGCAATGGCAATAGCAGGAAAAATGTGCCCACCCGTGCCACCACCAGCAATGATGATTCGCAAATTATTTTCTTCTATTTTTTTTAAATCACTCATTATGCTGCTACAATTTCTTTTTCTTCTCTATTATCTTTTAATGCTTGCAAAGCAGCTTTTCCTTCTTGCTGATCCACATTTCTCGATACACTTAATATGATACCTATACTTAAACAAGTGAATAAAAAACTACTTCCTCCCATACTCACCAATGGCAAAGTAACACCAGTGTTTGGGAATAAATTTACATTTACACCCATGTTTGCTATTGCTTGTATTACTAGCGTAAAACTCAATGCCAATGCGAGGAATGCGCCAAATGCATATGGACATTTTCTATAAATTCTTATACACCGATATAAGAACAATAAATAAATACAACAAATAACTGCTGCTCCAAAAATGCCATACTCTTCTATAATTATTGCATAAATAAAATCGCTATAACTATGTGGCAAAAAATTTCTTTGTTCACTATTACCTGGTCCACGCCCAAGCCATCCTCCTTTTGCTATAGCAATTTTTGCTTGGTTTATTTGATACAACTTATCGCTATTGTCTTCTTTTTTACTATACCTAAAAGTTTGTATCCTTCCTATCCATGTTGGTATTCTTCCTGCAGATAAAATAGCTGGCAATTTTTTTGAATGTCCTTTTTCTTTATCATAAGTAGAAACCGCAATAGAAATTAAAAACAACACCGGAATCATAGCCACAGCCATAGTAAGCAAAATATGTTTTGAACTTACCCTGCCAATAAACATCAATACAAAACTTGTACCTGCTACCAATATTGCAGTAGATAAATTTGCAGGTGCAATCAATAAACATATTACGGCTACTGGTAAAACAATTGGTAAAAATCCTTTTTTAAAATCTTTTATCACCGCTTGCTTTCTACTCAGTTGTCGGCTGAGATACATGAACAGCGCAAGTTTCGCCAAATCCGATGTTTGAAATGTCATATTTATAACTGGCAATTTTATCCAACGACTACCAGCATTCAATTGCACACCAAATAATAAAGTATAAATTAGTAGTGGTACAGAAATTAAAAATAAAATCAATGCCACTCTTGAATAAATGGTGTAATTTATTCTGTGTGCAAAATAAATAACCATTATGCCAAGCATAATAAATGCAAACTGCTTAAACAAATAACTTTCGGTACTCTTGCTCATACGATACGCAAGCGAGCCCGTGCTACTATATACGAGCAACAAACTTGCAAGCGTAAGTATTACCACTATTGCCCATATTACACGATCACCTTTTGTTTTGTTCACAAGGTTATCGCCCATATTTGCAATGTCTGGCTTAAAAAAATCTCGTATCGTATTTGCTTCTAGCATTTATTTTTTATGTGCCTTCGACAAGCTCAGGCTGATATTTAATTTTCTTTTTTGTTTACGAGCAGAAGAGCCCTGATTGAACTTCAGTGGCGACGCTCCATTCAACAGTATCTCTTTTTTCATCTTTTATCGACAATTACTCTCTCCCACATTTCCGTCAAATCATTTTACTACATCCCAAAGCAGCACAAGCTAAAAGTCCCTCCTGTGGAGGGATTTAGGGAGGCTACAAATCCTTCACCGCCTTCTTAAACTGTATTCCTCTATCTTCATAATTTATAAACAAATCAAAACTTGCACATGCAGGACTCAACAAAACCACATCGCCTTTCTCTGCAAAATGAAATGCCGATTGCACTGCATCTGTTGCATTGTCCACATTCACCATTAACGAAACCACATCACCAAATGCCTCGTGTATTTTTGAATTATCTGTTCCCAAACAAACAATCGCCTTTACTTTTTCTACCACCAATTCTTTCAACACTTCATAATCATTTCCTTTATCTACACCACCCAAAATTAATATCACAGGTTTTTTCATGCTTTCCAATGCATACCAAGTGCTATTTATATTTGTTGCTTTACTATCGTTTATAAATTCTACACCACGTATCGTAACCACAGGCTCCATGCGGTGTTCTAAGCTTTCAAAAGTTTGTAAAGCTTCTCTTATTTTTTCTTTTCTTATACCTACCGCAAACCCTGCCATACTTCCTGCCATACCATTATATTGATTGTGTTTTCCTTTTACAGCAAAATCCAACACATTCATTTGCATTTCTTCGCCTTTCCACTTAAGATGCATTTGTGCGTTTGTTAAATATGCGCCTTCCGGTAATTCTTTACTCATGGTAATTGGTGCTTTTATTGATCTAAAGGAATATTTATTTAAATTATTTATTGTTGTTTCATCATCCAGATTATAAATGAACACATCGTCCTCTGTTTGATTTTCTATTATTTTAAATTTGCTTTTTATATAATTATTTACATCGTATTCGTATCT